>NZ_CP121664.1:300000-561108 GCF_029714285.1 Rhizobium sp. CB3090 | reverse complement strand
TGTCAGAAATCTTTCAGATAACGGTTTTCGGCCCGATAATGCCACTGAACCGTTATTATGTCCGATTCTCCCGGGCCGGCAAGGAAAATGCGGCTAATAAACTGTTAATAGGCGGGACGCCCCTTGACCTATGGTTAACGCCGCGATCGGCGTTTCACCTGTGAATCCAATCTGTTACTGCTCCGTACCGCAACGTTCGTTGCGTATTTGTTCGCTGATGATTCCTACAACTAAGGGGATAACGCGGGATCAGATCAGCACGTCCTCACGCAAAACGGCGCGACTCACCGAAATACCTTGTAGGATTCTACAACTGCCCAGCCATTCTAATCCGTGCTGCTCTTTGTCGATAAATTTAAGCGACGGAGATCAGCATGAAAGTTGTTGCGATATCGACAAGACAGGGGCTTTCCGCACAGCACCTTCTCGAAGCACATCATCGACTTCGAGCTCAGGTGTTTTCAGATCGATTGGGTTGGGAGGTTGGGGTTCTTGACGGCCGGGAAGCGGACGCCTTCGACGCTCTCCAGCCGACTTACATTCTCGCC
The DNA here is from genome assembly GCF_029714285.1 of Rhizobium sp. CB3090. Classification (NCBI taxonomy): domain Bacteria; kingdom Pseudomonadati; phylum Pseudomonadota; class Alphaproteobacteria; order Hyphomicrobiales; family Rhizobiaceae; genus Rhizobium; species Rhizobium sp. CB3090. The sequence continues at coordinate 560,560 of NZ_CP121664.1, read as the reverse complement.
GTATCGGATAGCGCTCGTGTGGCAGGATGCGCTAGGCTCCTGCCAGCCATGGGTCCAACGATGGTGACGCATGTCTTTTCCTCACTGCTGACACACGGACAACTAAACGCCCATCCATCTATGATCGAAAGCTCCCGCTTTTGCGTGGACACGACCTTGGTCGATCTTCGCGGAGGGGGCCTCGTCCACGAGGCCACTTTGACCATGTTCGCGGGCATCATCGAATGGTGCATCGCAAATGGGTACACGGAGCTCGTCACGGTGACCGATCTTCGATTTGAGCGGATCCTTGCACGCGTTGGATGGCGCCTGTCACGATTGGGCGAACCCAAGAATATTGGCAAGACAATAGCCGTCGCGGGCACCTTACCGGTGAACGCCGAGACATTCCTCCGGCTTCGCCCATCCAATTACCACTCTGAATTCATCTCGCCAGATGGGCAGTGGAAAAGGAGAGATCCGTGAACCAGCTCCGCTCTCACCACCGGCTTGTCTGCAAACTTCAAGACGCGCTCGGCCATAAGCTGTGCGCCGCATTGGAAGAAGTGGATGTGATCGAAATAATGCTCAATCCGGACGGAAAGCTCTTTATTGAGCGCCTCGCTCACGGCGTTGCGGCGGCCGGCGAAATGTCGCCCGTCGCGGCGGAAACCGTGATCGGAATTGTGGCGCATTTCATTCAGTCCCAGGTAGACACGAAGCAACCCATCATCTCCGGCGAGCTCCCGATAGGTGGGCACCGCTTCGAAGGCCTCTTACCACCAGCGGTCGCCAAGCCAGCCTTTACGATCCGCCGCCGTGCCCCACGCCCAATTCCGCTCGAAGAATATGTGCGCTCAGGCGCGCTGACGAGATACCACGCCTTGATGATCCGAAATGCGATTTCCAAAAGGCTAAACATCATCGTATCCGGGGGCGCCGGTTCTGGCAAAACGACGCTTGCGAACGCGTTGATCGATGAGATCGTCAAATTCGCCCCCGAAGACCGTCTGGTGATCCTCGAAGACACCGCCGAAATTCATTGTTCGGCCGAGAACGCCGTTCTTCTACATACCAGCGATACCGTTGACATGGCGCGACTGTTGAAGAGCACGATGCGACTGCGCCCCGACAGGATTGTCGTCGGCGAAGTCCGCGACGGTGCCGCGTTGACTCTGTTGAAGGCGTGGAACACCGGTCATCCCGGAGGCGTGGCGACAATTCACTCGAACACCGCCATGTCGGCGCTCCGCCGCCTTGAACAATTGACCGCGGAAGCGAGCCAGCAGCCGATGCACGAGGTTATCGGTGAGGCGGTCGACCTCATCATTTCCATTGAACGGACACCGCGCGGGCGGCGGGTTCGAGACGTCATCCAAATCGAACGGTTCGCGGAGGGCCAATACGAGATCGGTTCAGACCAAGTCGATGAAGAAGAGGAGTCCCGTCATGTCGCGTAAGGCTTCCGTCGTCACGGTCGCATTTTCTGTCCTAACCATGGTGCTCGCTTCGCGTGATCCGGCACTCGCCAGTTCGGGCGGTGGCGGACTGCCCTGGGAAGGACCATTGCAGCAGATTCAGGAGTCGATCACCGGACCCGTGGCAGGATACATCGCACTTGCGGCTGTCGCCATAGCCGGCGGCATGCTCATATTTGGTGGGGAGTTGAACGACTTCGCACGGCGACTTGTGTACGTGGTTCTCGTCGCCGGCATTCTGCTCGGTGCCACGACCATTGTGGGCCTGTTCGGTGCGACTGGTGCTTCAATTGGCCTGACGAGGGAGCTGATCGCCTCGGACGGCTTGAAAGGCGCAGGAGTGACCAATGGCTGAGTCCGCGTCCGGTCTGCAGCGGAACCGCATCCACCGCGCGCTTTCGCGCTCGAACCTTCTGATGGGCGCGGACCGGGAACTGGTGCTGATCACCGGCCTTGCCGCAGTCATCCTCATCTTCGTCGTCCTCACGATCTATTCCGCGCTCTTCGGCGCTGCCGTCTGGATCGTCGTCCTCGGGCTCCTGAGAATGATGGCAAAGGCAGATCCGCTCATGCGACGGGTCTATGTCCGCCATATCTCGTACAAACATTCGTATAAGGCGACCTCCTCGCCGTGGCGCCGGTATTGAGGGGAAGGCATGGTCGCTCTCAAACGTTTCCGGGCCACCGGCCCATCCTTTGCGGATCTCGTTCCCTATGCCGGCCTCGTCGACAATGGTGTTCTTCTGTTGAAAGACGGAAGCCTGATGGCCGGCTGGTATTTTGCCGGGCCGGATTCCGAAAGCGCAACGGACCTCGAGCGCAACGAACTGTCACGGCAGATCAATACGATCCTGTCGAGACTCGGAAGCGGCTGGATGATCCAGGTTGAGGCGATTCGGATCCCGACGTTCGACTATCCGTCGGACGATCGTTGCCACTTTCCCGATGCGGTCACCCGCGCGATCGACGCCGAACGGCGGGCGCATTTCGCGCGCGAGCAGGGGCATTTCGAGAGCAAGCATGCGCTCATCCTGACTTATCGGCCGCTCGAATCCAAAAAAACGGCGCTCAGCAAATACATCTACTCCGACGAGGAGAGCCGGAAGAAAACCTACGCCGACACGGTGCTGTTCATTTTCAAGAACGCTATCCGGGAGATTGAGCAGTATTTCGCCAACAGCCTTTCGATCCGTCGCATGGAAACCCGGGAAACTGTCGAGAGGGGAGGGGCGCGGGTCGCCCGCTATGACGAACTGCTGCAGTTCGTCCGGTTCTGCATCACCGGCGAAAACCATCCGATCCGGCTGCCTGCCGCTCCTATGTATCTCGACTGGATCGCAACGGCCGAAATCGAGCATGGCCTGACGCCGAAGGCCGAAAACCGCTTCCTCGCCGTCGTGGCGATCGACGGTCTGCCGGCCGAGAGTTGGCCGGGAATCCTCAACAGCCTCGATCTGATGCCGCTCGCCTATCGCTGGTCTTCGCGCTTCATCTTCCTTGATGCAGAAGAGGCGCGGCGGAAGCTCGAACGCACTCGCAAGAAGTGGCAGCAAAAGGTGCGGCCCTTTTTCGATCAGCTGTTTCAGACGCAGAGCCGTTCGGTCGATCAGGACGCCATAACCATGGTAGCCGAGACCGAAGATGCGATCGCGCAAGCGTCGTCGCAGCTGGTGGCCTATGGCTACTATACGCCGGTCATTATTCTCTTCGATCATGATCGCGAAGCCTTGCAAGAGAAGGCGGAAGCGATCCGCCGGCTAATCCAGGCGGAGGGTTTCGGCGCGCGGATCGAAACGCTCAACGCCACCGACGCCTATCTCGGCAGCCTGCCGGGCAACTGGTACTGCAACATTCGGGAACCATTGATCAACACGAGCAACCTCGCCGATCTGATTCCGCTTAACTCCGTCTGGTCGGGCAGCGCGATCGCGCCGTGCCCGTTCTATCCGCCGAACTCGCCGCCGCTGATGCAGGTGGCGAGCGGGTCGACGCCGTTCCGGCTCAACCTCCATGTCGATGACGTCGGTCACACGCTGATCTTCGGACCAACCGGCTCGGGAAAGTCGACGCTTCTGGCGCTGATCGCCGCGCAGTTCCGGCGCTACGAACGCGCCCAGATCTTTGCCTTCGACCGGGGGAACTCGCTCCTGCCGCTCACGCTCGCCGCCGGTGGCGATCACTATGAAATTGGAGGCGATGCTCAAGAAGAGGGGAGTGCGCTGGCCTTCTGCCCATTGTCGGACCTCTCCGAAGAATCTGATCGAGCATGGGCGACGGAATGGATCGAGATGCTGGTCGCGCTGCAGGGCGTCACTATCACTCCCGATCATCGCAATGCGATCTCGCGCCAGATTAGATTAATGATCGGCGCACCGGGTCGATCGCTGTCAGACTTTGTGAGCGGCGTCCAGATGCGCGAGATCAAGGACGCGCTCCATCACTACACTGTCGACGGTCCGATGGGTCAACTGCTTGATGCAGAGGAGGACGGTCTCTCGCTCGGTGCCTTTCAGACCTTCGAGATCGAGCAGTTGATGAACATGGGCGAACGAAATCTCATACCAGTCCTGACCTACCTATTCCGTCGCATCGAGAAGCGCTTGGATGGGTCGCCGAGCCTGATCGTCCTCGACGAAGGATGGGTGCCACTTGGGCATCCGAAATTTCGCGACAAAATCCGGGAATGGTTGAAGGTGCTTCGTAAACTCAACTGCGCCGTCGTACTCGCCACGCACTCCATTTCAGATGCTGAGCGTTCGGGGATCATCGACGTGCTGAAGGAATCCTGCCCAACGAAGATCTGCCTTGCCAACGGCGCCGCCCGAGAGCCCGGGACGCGCGAGTTCTATGAGAGGATCGGGTTCAACGAGCGACAGATCGAGATCGTTTCGAACGCGATCCCCAAGCGCGAATATTACGCCGTCACCCCTGAAGGCCGGCGGCTGTTCGATATGGCGCTCGGTCCCGTGGCCCTTAGTTTCGTCGGCGCATCCGGCAAGGAAGACTTGAAGCGCATTCGCGCCCTCCATTCGGAACACGGCCGCGACTGGCCGATCCACTGGCTACAAACGAGAGGAGTTTACGATGCCGAATCGCAACTCACCATCGAATAGGCTGCTCGCTGGCCTCGCGGCGGTTGCATTGACGATCGCCGCCGTCATTCCCGCGGAAGCCGGCACCGCAACTGGCGCCGCCACCGAGTGGACGCAGGTCCTCAACAATGGCGAGCTGGTCTCTTTGGTCGGGAAGTCCGGCGAGCAGATCCAGAACCAGCTCACCCAGATCAGCCAGCTCGCACAACAGATCGAAACGCAGCTGAATATCTACCAGAACATGCTCCAGAACACGGCGACGCTTCCGTCGCATATGTGGGGGCAGGTCGAAAGCGATCTCAACCAGCTGCGCAGCATCGTCGATCAGGGGCAGAGCATCTCGTTTTCCATGGGCAATGCCGATGATGTGCTGCAACAACGCTTTCAGAGCTACTCAAGCCTGAAGACCAACCTGCCAGACAATGCTTCTTTTTCAACTGCATATCAGTCCTGGTCGGACACCAACCGCGATACGATCGCAAGCACGTTAAAGGCGGCAAGCCTCACGGCCGAACAGTTCGACAATGAGGAAGGCACGATGGCCTCCCTGCGGTCGATGTCTGAGACCGCCGACGGACAGATGAAGGCTATGCAGGTGGGGCACCAGATCGCTGCGCAACAGATTGCGCAGATTCAGAAGCTTCGCGCTCTTGTCTCACAGCAAACGACTATGATGGGAACCTGGTTTCAGACCGAACAGACCGACAAGGACCTTGCGCAGGCGCGGCGTGAGAAATTCTTCAGCGGGACTGCCCCTTCCACCTCCGGCGGCGCGAAGATGAAAGTCGAGTGGTAAGCACATGACAACAATATCTCTTCGGCGGCTCCGCGCCACAATGGTGATTGCCACCTTCTGCATGCTGGCAGCACAGCCGGCACTTGCCCAAGAAGGTTCAGTGCTGACCTCATTACAGAGCCAAATCACCACGGCCGCAAAGGGGTGGGAAACCACCGTCATGGATGCGGCGAAATCCTTATTCTGGATCCTCGCGACAATCGAGATTGGCATCGCCGCCGTCTGGCTCGCATTACAGGCAGCCTCGCTAGACAGCTGGTTTGCCGAGCTCGTCCGGCGGATCATGTTCGTCGGCTTTTTTGCCTTCGTTTTGGGACAGGGACCGACCTTTGCGAAGGCAGTGGTGGATAGTCTGTTTCAGATTGGGGCTGGAGGCGGCACGGCCTCCCCAGCGGACGTCTTCAATGCTGGACTCGCCGTCGCAACGAAGATGTCGGAAAAGATACAGTTCGGTCTTTTCGAAGACAACGCGTTGGCGATCTCGGCTTCTTTTGCAATGGTCGTCGTGGTCATCTCATTCTCACTTGTTGCTGCGATCTTCGTTTCCGTCATGGTCGAAATGTATATCGGCCTGCTTGCCGGCATGATCATGCTCGGTCTGGGTGGTTCCTCCTACACCAAAGACTTCGCAATTCGATATCTGATCTATGCCTTCTCGGTCGGAATGAAGCTCATGGCACTTGTCATGATCTCGCGCATTGGGTCGGAAGTGCTGATCGGATTGGCAAACGAGCCCGACATTGGTGATCAATTCCAGACCGCGCTCGCAATCGCTGGCATTGCCGTCGTCGTCTTCATCGTCGCGATCTACGTGCCGAATATCATGCAAGGCGTCGTCCAAGGTGCGTCGGCCTCAGGCGGGATGGAGACGATCAGACACGGTGGGCAGGCCGCATCCTTTGCCACAGGCGCGGGATTCCTTGCGGCTGGTGCCGCCGGCGCGGGCGTCGCGGCAGCTCAAAGCGCTCGGGCCGCAGGGTCATCCGTCGCAGGCGCGATGCTTCGAGGTTTCGGCTCAGGCATGGGGTCCGCAGGAAAAGCGGCGGGCTCGGCTGCCAAGGAGAAGGCCATCGGGTCTCCCGGCGCCTACGCCGGGTCTATTCTGGGTCTTGCTAACGCCAAGCTGGATCAGGCGCGCAGTGGGCACAGCGGACCAAAGCCACCTCCCGAACGCAAAGACTAACAGCAGTCAGAAAGTGATTAATCGATGGCAGCGAACCGCGCCCCCGAAAACCCGTATCTTGCCGCGCGCCAGGAATGGAACGAGCGATACGGCTCCTATGTGCAGGCAGCCGCCGCGTGGCGGATCGTTGGGATCCTCGGTCTGACCATGGCCGTGATCGGCTTCGGTTACGCGATATACCTAAGCACCCAGGTGAAACTGGTGCCTTATATCGTCCAGGTCGACAAGCTCGGCACCTCGGTCACCTCAGGGTTCCCGGAGCAGATCGAATACGCGGATGTGCGGGTGGTGCGCGCCACGCTTGGCAACTTCGTAACGAGCTTCCGCAGCATCACACCGGATGCCGTGGTGCAAAAGCAATATATCGATCGAACCTATGCGCTTCTGCGAGCGTCCGATCCGTCGACCCAGAAGATCAATGATTGGTTCCGCAGCAATTCGCCGTTCGAAAAGGCAAAGTCGTCGACAATCGCCGTCGAGGTCAACAACATAGTAGCGCTCTCCAATCAGACTTATCAGATCGACTGGACCGAATACGAACGGGACCGGAAGGGCAAGGAAATCGGGACGCGCCGGTTCCGCGGAATCGCGACAGTTACGCTTACCGCGCCGCAGGACGAGGCGACCATCCGCCTCAATCCGATCGGCCTCTACGTTAGGGATTTTGACTGGACGGCACAGCTTTGAGGGCAGGGGTTTGACATGCACAGAACAGCACTAATTGCAGCCACCGGCTGCTTGGCGGGACTCGTCTTTGTGGGCAGCGCTGAGGCGCAGACCATGACGACAAATGAGGTGAATGGCACGACCATTTCCAAGAAATGGCGCGTCGCGCCCGGACTGGTGACGGCCGGCTCCGATGGCAAGGTCACCTTTCTCTTCGGCGAAACCCAGCCGTCCGTCGTCTGCTCGCCCTTGCAGGTCTGCGATATCGAACTTCAGGGCGGCGAGATCGTCCGCGATGTTCTCGTTGGAGACACTGTTCGCTGGAAGGTGGAGCCTGCCACCTCCGGTGCAATCGGCGGCCAAGCGATCCATCTGATCGTCAAGCCGTCGGAAGCAGGTCTTGTCACCTCGATGGTGGTCACGACGTCGCGGCGCACCTATCACATCCAGCTCAAGTCACATCCGAGCCAGTACATGGCACGCGTCGGCTTCGAATATACCGAGGATGTCTCGGCCAAGCTCGCAGATGTAAATTCACGGCTTGAGACCGGCGGCGTCCCCGGCACGGCGCCCGACAAGCTGAACTTTTCCTATTCCATCGGCGGAAGCGCGTCATGGAAGCCGAAGCGGGTCTATTCGGATGGCGTGAAAACCTACATCCAGTTTTCGAAGTCGATCTCAGGTCAGGATGCACCGGTGCTGTTCGTGATCCACGGCGGCCAGAACCGCATCGTCAATTACCGAATGAAGAACGATTTGATGATCGTCGATTATGCCGTCGACCAGGCGATCCTCGTCTCCGGCGTCGGCTGGCGCCAGCAGAAGATCACCATTCGGCGGGGAGGCTGAGCTATGCACAAGCTTCTCGTTGTCATCATCATCAGCGGCTTTCTCACCGCATGCCAAACTGCTGAGGATGGGGTGGACCCAAGGTCAAACGCCGCGCCAGTCTCCGGGCCTACCGCAAATGCCATCGCCGGCGACTTGGCAAGCCGGCTCGCCGAGCAGATCGGCCCCGTGAGCTCGACGACAATCAAGATGGAAAAGGACACGTCGGAGTTTGCAACGGCCCTAAAGGCGGCCCTAAAGGGCTTTGGCTACACCGTTCTAACCGACGGCAACGTTGGAAAGGACGTGAAACAGATCGAGCTCACTTATTCGATCGATGGCACTCAAGATCAGGTGCTTGCGCGGCTGTCAACACCCTCCATTGCCCTTGGCCGCGCATACAAAGCAACGGCAGCCGGTGCGACGCCGGCAAGTCCGCTCTCCATCATGCAGCGTAATTGAGGGGAGGGGTATGATCCAATCGCTCCAGCTCGGCCCTTCAAAGCAAGCCGACGATCAAAAAGGCATGCGCCGCCTCAATCGGCTGCCAATTATTACCGCCACCATCCTCATCGCGCTGTTCTTCGGCGTGGTCATGATTGGCCTATCGTGGCGAGGACTTCCCTTCAACTGGAGCAACGATATCGTCAGCACCTTGAATACACCGGCGACGAACTTCGGTGACCAGCTCAAGCGCGGCATCAGTGACGGCATCATCGGCGAGCCGGGTGAACGCGAAGAGTTCCAGCCAACACCCACCGTCGAACGGAAGCTCGAGAAGGAAGCACCTGTTATCGACCGCCGGCCCACGGAACGGCAAGAAAGACACCCTCAGCTCGAATCAGAGGAGGAATGGAGAGCCCGCTTAAAGCGGGAGCAGGATGAACAATATCTCCGCGAAGCTCAACGCCAGCGGATGGCTCGCCTGCAGGCGCGGGAAACGGCTCTAGACTCGCCTTTGAAGGTGGATATTTCTGATGTCGAGAAAACCGCTAAAAATTCCACAGACACCGGCCGTCAGACGACGACGACAGCCAACAATGCCGCGGATCTCTACGCCGCCGCATCGAAATCCGGGCTGATGGGCCAGAACGTCGACCAGAATGCCCAAAGTTCGAAGGAGGATTTCTTCAATCAGGACATCAAAGATCTTGGATATTTGCCGAATAAGGTCGTGCCGCAGATGTCGCCGTATGAGCTGAAGCGCGGCTCGGTCATTCCAGCCACGTTGATCACAGGTCTCAACTCGGACCTTCCGGGCCGGATCACCGCGCAGGTCAGCCAGAATGTCTATGATAGCGCCACCGGCTACCGGCTCCTGATCCCGCAGGGGTCCAAGTTGTTCGGCCGTTACGATTCCAAGGTTTCGTTTGGCCAGGAGCGCTTGCTCGTCGTCTGGACCGATCTGATCTTCCCGAATGGCTCGACGCTGCAGATCGGCGGCATGGCTGGGACCGATGGGGAAGGATATGGCGGGTTCAAGGATAAGGTCGATCGGCATCTCTGGCGCACGTGGAGTTCGGCAGCACTCGTCGCGATACTTGGAACCGGCATCGACATGTCGATGCCCGAAAGCTCGACGCTTGCCACCCAGGACACGGCCTCCGATGCCGCCAGACGGAATTTCGCGGAAACTTTCGGTCGCGTTGCCGAGCAGACCATCTCGAAGAACCTGAACGTTCAGCCGACAATCCGGATCCGGCCGGGATACGAGTTCAATGTCTTGGTCGATCAGGATATCGTCTTTCCCTCCGCGTACAGCAGTCACTGAGACAGCATCAAAAAACATCTTTGTTTAACATCATTTCTTAGTCAGAAGGTTTTGATTGCGGAATAGAGGTGAATAGATATTTGCGCGGGTGAGCGCAGATCTGTATCACTTCCGAAGGAGCGGGGGCGCCTTCACGTACAACGGAAAGGAGATAGGTCTGTGGATCCAGCCTTAAGCGCTCTCATTGACATGGTTGAAGCCTCATACGATGAACGGATGATCAAACGCGGGCTCAAAGGCTTCGTTCATTCGTGCGGATTTCAATTCTTTGCATACCTGCAAACGGAAGGTCTTGGCGCCCGCGCACTCAGTTCCTATCCTGAGAAATGGCAGAAAATTTACCTACGCAACCAATATTCTCGAGTGGATCCGGTCGTTACGGAAGCCAAACGCCGGATGGAGATGTTTTCCTGGGCGATCGATGACTGGCCGTCTCGGGGGAGCTCTGAATTCAAGCGTTTTCGGGATGAAGCGGTCGAACATGGCATTCGCAGTGGGGTGACGGTTCCCGTTCAAGGCAGTTTCGGCTCGATCATTATGCTGACATTTGCTTCCTCGGGGCACAAAGCTGATATTTCAAAATGTCAGAAGCATCTAAACCCGCTGCAAGCGGTGCTGGCAATTCACTATCGCCTGAAGATTATAGCTGCATCGACGATCGTCGCACCCAGCCGGCTCCTTTCGCCAAGGGAAGCGATGTGTCTTACGTGGGCGGCAAAGGGTAAAAAGGCGTGGGAGATTGCCGTTTTAATGGGAATTACCCCAAGAACAGTGCAGCACTATTTTGATAGCGCACGCAAGAAGCTGAATGCCGCGACGATCCCTCAGCTCGTGGCAATCGCGAAAGACCGCGGTTTGGTTTGACCATCATTCGTCTTTTTCGGAGGGGACATCAGGAACATATCCAAGCGCATCGATGATTTCCGAGAGTTCTTCCTGCTGCGCTTCTGACTTCTTTTGACGATCGAGATACTCATCTTGCAGGCTCTTGAGCACGTCGCTGGAAGTCGAGGCGTTGGCGGTTGCAAGAGTCCACGCTTCGTAGACGGCTTCATCCGCGGCTAGAAGTCGCCGGTGCTCTTGGATCGCAGAAATTGCTAATGCTTTCAAATCGGCTTCTCGCATCGCGCTATAACGAGACCCTCTTTTGCCGCCTGTCTCAAATGAGACCTCGTTGTCCATCCGCTTCTCCTCTTACCTCGTTTGCGACCCGCCAAGGATCGAGACCTTCCGGTAGCGTATACGCTTTGCAAAATAGATCCCATCCTTCAGTAAGATAGGTACCCACAAACTCGACAGTCCATTGCTCGCACGAAGAGGGCATCAGCGAACGCGTCATCACTCTGATTCATATGCAGATTCCATATCCGGAATACGGCTGTAGAGAATACTCCGTGGAGAAATACTCTGCAAGCCGCTGCTCTCTCCACCATGGAGATTCGAGAGGTGTTTGCACGGAATCTGAAAGCTGCGCGTCAAGCCAAAGGCCTGTCGCAAGAAGAGCTTGCGTTTCGGGCAGGTATCGATCGTACTTATATCAGTTCTTTGGAGCGCAGTGTCTATAATGCAAGCATCGACGTTGTCGATCGCCTGGCGACGGTCTTAGGTGTTGAGGCGTCTGAATTGCTGAAACGTCGGCCTGAGACAAAAATTAAGCCACTCGGATAACGAGTACCGAACTGGGAACCGGAAACAGGGCAAACAAGGACACAATGCTCGGCGCGTCCTCAACCCCGAATGTCCAACAGCCTCCTGAAGAATGATTATACGGCCATCAAATTCATCCCATTCGGCGAACGTTTACGCGGCATCCTTTTTCGCCGGTGGCGTCGGCACTTTGGAATTGCCCTTTAACTTTCTGGCCCTCGAGGAATGATTATGCATGCCGGGGATGTTCCATCCGTCGCACCGATTCCGACGTGAGAATCGAGTGCCTATTTGCCTCCAATCCTTGAAAGATCGATACGAATTCCGGCTTGGCCAATATCCTCGTTCACCTTCGTCCGCTTCTCGGGAGTGGTCACGGCGGCTGGCGGTTCATCCATGGAGCGCGCTTCGCTTTGCTGAGGCAATTCGATGGAGGCTCCTGGATCCTGCGCTTGAAATACACGCACTCCTTCGAATTCCCCGGTCTTCCAGGCATAGAGCGCGTCCTCGAAAATCTGGCGGAAGACGTCATCGCTCTTCGGATTGCCGTACCATTTGGCGACAATGCGCAGGACCTTGGCGAACATCGTCGTGCCCTTGCGCAGGTTCTCGCAGGCATCGACCAAATCCGGTGTCAGATCGGCTGCCTCCTTCACGCTGACACCGGCCGGAAACTGGGTCATGCCGACGCGAACCTCAGCTTGCTCAACATACTGGCGAACGATCGCCATGGCTTCGTCGGCCGATGTTGCCTTCGGAATTAGAATCAATCGGCCGCCTGATTTGACTGTGACCGCAAGAGGGTCGGACGACCCAGCGGCTGTCACGAACTGCTCGACGATCGTGGATGCTAATGAAGGGTCGGCGCATTGTTGGATTAGGGTAGCGTCAAGCATGACGTCTCCTTGTAAGTCAGGTGTTGAAGGAGATGACGAGGGGTTTGTCGAATAGGCGCGCCCAGGCTTCCGTGCTGGCGCGCTGGATGGCGACAATAGGGGTTCCTTTGGTCCACCATCCATTGCCGGCGGCAACAATGACATCCGGATGATACAGCATGGACTGGAGGACCGGCCATATGATCAGTTGCTCATAGCAGATCAGTGGTGCCACCCGATGGTCGGCAACCGTCACGGTCGGATTTGCGAAGAGATGCGCCCGCGCGCCGCCACTCTGACCAAGCAAGGGGCGCCAGGGTTGCCACATCGAACCAGGAACCGGCATGCGCTCTCGATAAAGGAGTTGCGCACCATTACCGGAGATGGCAATCAGAACATTGTCGTATCCGCCCGAATTGACGACCGAGGCGCCGGCGATAACGGATATGTCCGTTCCCTGTAGAGCTGTTACCCACAGCCGCTCCGTGGTCGGTGTCCAAGAGCCGAGGGCGCTTTCGGGCAGCACGATCCGACGGCGGCCGTCAGATACTCGATCCTTCACCGTGGCAATCAGATCACGGTGGCGCTGCAGGCTGATGTCGCGGCCGAGCGAAGCGCCCAATTCTAGATCGACGCCCTGCCACGCTTCCGGTAGGGCCGGTGCGGTCCAGATTGCGGCGGACCAAAGCCACAGACCTGAAAGGGCGATGACGATAGCCGGCCAAGCACGGGTTACAAGGCCGATGAGGCCGGCTGTCGCCGCGACCAATCCCCACCATCCCCATCCTGGAAACAGTACACCCGTGGCTGTGATCGGATGTGCCCAACCGGTGATGCCGAATGGTGGAATGGCCATAAGTACCGACGCCGCGAGATAACGAAATGGCCGCGTAAAGCCGCATCTCGTCCAGAACAATGTGTGGACGCCGATAAAGCTCAGCGATGCGCATAGCCAGAGCAACAGGCCCGGCCAGAGATCGGAGACGTAGAAGGTCGCGACACCTTGTGGTAATCCCCGAGAAGCCGCCAGGAAATAGCCAGCCGCGACACACGCGGCAATCAACCGCGTTCGCGCAAGCATCCAGAGGATCGGAAACACGAAGGTGACCGGAAGAAGCAGAACTTGGCCACTCCATCCCACCATTCCGATGATGATTGAAGCGGCAATCGGCAGGGCGGACTGAAGGTGGTCAAGGCGCATAGGTGAGCACCTGTTGCGCCAGGCCGACGATGCCGGAAGCTGGCAGGGGGCCGAAATAACGGGAGTCGTAAGAACTCCTGAACGCTGAATAGAGAAAGACGCTTCCAGCCGGCACGACACCGCCGGGAAATGGCGTCATCGGTCGACCTGCGCCGTCCCGCTCAGCGAGATCGGAAAATGGGATCGGGCGCCCGTCGATCGTCACGTGCGCACCGATTTCGACATGCTGCCCGGCTACGGCGATGATCGTCTTGATGAGCGGTGCGATCGCGCCCGGGCAGGATCCAATGCGGAGATACCCTCGCGCGCGCGCCTCCCGTATTGCCGCCGTAAGCGGGGGGCAAATGAAGACGAGATCCCCAACGGATGCTGGACGTTCGAGAGAAACGATACGCCAGAGACCGACGGGTTCGCTCGGTGTGAAGTTAATGCGATAACCGCAGTAAAAGACGGCCACCACGAGCGCCGCCGCGACCATCGAGATTATCGCCATGCTCAGGACCGCCAGTCGTTTATGGAAGGGAAACGGCAGGCTCACTTCATTTCGCTTTATCATTTGAGGGAGAACCCCTTGCTCTTTGATTGGCGCAGGGTTTCGATCTGCTTCAGCGACTCTGACGTCCGCTCATGCGCAGAAAGTTGCTGCACTGTCCGTATCGAATCCCATGCCGCTTCCACCTGCGCCTTCTGTCCGGCCGTCATCCCCGTCGTGACGGCATTGAATGTCTGTCCATTGGGGGCTTTCGCAGTAAGAGACGGGAAGATGCGTTCGCCGAAGCGTTCAGATACTGCTCTCGCAAACCCTTCGAGCTCGGCTTTCACCATCTTGTCCGAGAGCGCGTATTCGAGGGCCGCCGGAAGATCGTTGCGATCGATGGCGTCCCGTACGCGTTCAAGCGTCTGCTTTGCCGCCGGCGACAAGGCCGGGATATCGAGGGAAACCTTCAAACGGAGCGCGCGCTCCTCGGCTTCATATTTGCGTTCGGCCTCCGTTTGCTGACGCAGATACCTTTCCAGGTTACGCGCCAGCGCAGGCGCATTGGTGACGGCCCTTTCTCGATTTTGTTCGTCGGCGCGGCTCGCGAGGAAACCGATGTTACCTTTCAGAGCACCGAAGCTTTGCGGTTCGGAACCGATCCTGGCAATGGTGGACTTCGCAGTCGTTTCGTCCCCCAGCATTGCATCGACATTGACGGCCTTGAACGCCGCTTCCGGCTGAGCGTAAACCATGTGGAACCGGCCGGAGACTTCCGCCCATTGCTTCTTCAAGCCGGGGTCGGCAGCAAGCCGGTCTTCGACAGCCTGTTCCAGCGACCTTGAGAACGTGGTGATGCCCGATACCATGGGTTTCGGCTCCTTGATGGTGTGCGATTGAGAGGTCCTGGCGGCAGCGGTGGCGAGACTTAGCTTGCCGGCGAGCGCTGCCAGACGTGCGCCAAGCTCGGCGAGCTTCGACTTCTGGCGGAATGTCCATTCGAGGCGATCGCGAAGGACCGTGCGCGCAACGCTGACAAGGTGCAGGCCACGGGCCTCGGCAAAGCGAAGGGCCTGGCCGTAGAAACGGCCGTTCGCGTAATCGAGCGTTGTTTCCTTGCCTTGTCTGCGCGACAGGATCGGGATAAGGCCGCCCGCCTTCGCGAAAGATCGGCGGCCGTAGTAGAAGCCAAGATCTTGGCGGTGACGGGTCATGGCAACGTAGGTGAGATGGCGATCGAGCGACAAGGACGCCAGGACCTTCACCCGGTCGACGGTGGCGCCCTGGCTCTTGTGGATGGTGGTTGCGTAGCCGTGATCGACATTGGCATAGAAGCGTTGCTCGACCGTGATCTGGCGGCAGTGTTCGCCTTCTCCGACTTCTGCAACGATACGCCCGGGCGCTGCGTCTGTGAGCCTTGCCAACATGCCGTTCTTGACGCCGAGCGAACCCTCGTTCTTGAGGAACACTACCTGGTCGCCTGCGGCAAATTTCCGGTGCCCATCTTCGGTCTGAAAGACAAAACCTTCGGCGACGAGGCCACGTTCCACGAGCTTTGCGCGAGCCATGTCGTTGAGCATGCGGACGTCGCGCCGAAGATGAGCGAGAATCAGGCTGGATGTTTGCGGATCGTATTCCCGGTCCCAGTCGGCTATGAGGTTTTCGACTGCTTGCGCCTTGAGTTCCGAGCCGTTGATGCGGCCTTGCGCGCGATAAGCATCAATCGCCTTGCCAATATTGCCGCGCGCCAGGTCAAGCGAGGCATCGCGCATCCATTGCTCGCGCTGGCGGTGGATAGTTTCGAGTTCAACATAGCCGATGCGATCGGCAATTGAGCGGAAAGCAGCCCCGGCTTCGATGGGTTGCAGCTGCTCAGGGTCCCCCACGAGGGCGAGCTTCGCGCCTGCCTTGGTCGCTGCTTCGACGAACACCGCCATCTGCCGCGACGACACCATGCCGGCTTCGTCGAGGACGAACACTGTCTTGTCGTCCAGCAGATTGTGACCTTCGTTCCAGCGCAGTTCCCAGGATGACAGCGTGCGAGAGAGAATGCCGGCCTCCTTCTCCAGGCCCTCGGCCGCCTTACCGGCGAGCGCGCCGCCGATGACGCGGTATCCCGCGGCTTCCCAAGCCTCGCGCGCCGCCTTCATCATCGTTGTTTTGCCGGCGCCGGCACGCCCGATTACCGCGGCGATGCGCTCGCCGCCGGTGACGTGTGCGATCGCCGTCTTCTGCTCGTCCGATAGGCGCAAGTAACGGGCAAATGTCGCTTCCCGCACGGCGTCGGCAAGGCCGTGCGAAGATCGTTGAGACAGCCAGATTGCCCGGTTGGCCATCTCCGCTTCCAGCCGGATAAGGTCACGCGTCGTATATTTGGCCGGCAGCCGGACGCCGCTCGAAAACTCGATCCGCTCACGCTCGAGGCGGAGCGTCTCCGGGCTCTGCACGATTCTTGCCATCAGGCTTTGGAAGAGGCCGGCATCGTCGACGTAGCGGTGAAGAATCTTGGCGACGTCGCGTTCATCGAAAACGCTTTTCTCGCGGGTGATCAGGTCGAGCACGAGCTCGGGACGGCGCTGGATGCGGCGGGCGTTTTCGGCGCGACGCTCTTCGTGCAGTTCCAGCCGCTCCAGCGAAACGTCCCCGGCGGCCACCGCCGACTTGCGCTCGATCGCCTTCGCGCCGACACCAAGGTGAATGGTCGGCGTGAGCTCGATCCCCTGTTTTTCGAAGGATCGCCCGTCGACACGCATGTCCAGGCCGGCGAGCGCCAGGTGCCGGTTCTCGCAGGCAAACCAGCCGTCGCGAAACGCATTGAAGTTGTCGAGGTTTCCCGCCCAAAGCTGGTAGACGATCTTGCCTGCGTCATTGCGCATCGGTTTGCCGTCCGGTCCTTTCACTGCGACCTTCTTGGCGCCGAAACCCTCTTCGGCAAGTGGCCGGAGCGTCGTCATCAGATGCACATGCGGATTGCCCGGCGCGTCGTGATACACCCAGTCCGCCACCATCCCTTTCGAGGTGATATGCCTTTCGACGAAATCCCGCATAAGTGCGATGTTCTGCTCGGTCGAGAGTTCGATCGGCAGCGCAATGGTCACGTCCTTGGCAAGCTGGGCATCTGATCGCTTCTCGAAAGTTTCGACGCTGTTCCAGAAGGCTTCGGAGGCACCCGAAACAGAGCGATCTGCAATCATCGCCCGCAGCCATTGCGGCGCATCGACTGGAACAACGAACTCTTCGTGCAGCAGGCCTTGCTTGGCGCGATAGTCGATAGTCCGCGCCTCGCGCTCGTAGTCCATCTTGGCACAATGCCGATAAGCCGCCGACAGGACGGCGCTGCGGCCGGAGCCGCGGGCGACGATGCTGACGGAGAAATGAGGGACGGCCAAGGCGGAATTCTTTCGCGATAGTGAGCAAAATCAAGGTGTTCGGAGGCAAAATCGGCCCCGCCAGGCGCTCGTCAGAAGAACGTCGCGATAGCGACGTATAATTGCGCCCTTCGGATGCCGCTCTTGTCGAGCGGCCGGGATCATCCACGAAAGCATCGCCGTTGGCGATTGTAGGATTCACAGTAGTGCGTTGCGCACCGACATCCGGAAAAGTGGATCCGAAAGACAAGCTTTCGCACCCAAGGAGACATCCTGAGATGAAGAAACCGTCCTCTAAAATCCGCGACGAAATCGCCAAGCTCCAGGAGCAGCTCAAGCTCGCCGAAACCCGTGAAGCCGAGCGCATCGGGAGGATCGCGCTCAAGGCCGGGCTCGGCGTAATCGAAATCGATGAGGGTGAACTGCAGGCGGCGTTCGAGTACCTGGCGAAACGCTTTCGCTACGGCGGGGCCCGTTCGACCGG
The DNA here is from genome assembly GCF_029714285.1 of Rhizobium sp. CB3090. NCBI lineage: Bacteria > Pseudomonadati > Pseudomonadota > Alphaproteobacteria > Hyphomicrobiales > Rhizobiaceae > Rhizobium > Rhizobium sp. CB3090. Next base: position 542,717 of record NZ_CP121664.1, on the reverse strand, counting down.
AGATAGAAAGGCTGGCGGCGCCCGAGAGAGCAGCTCGCCCCCAGCGCAAAACTCGTCTGGCGAGGCTGAGAGCAGGACTGGCGAGGCTTGAGCGGATGCGAAGAACCACCACGTCCTACGCACGCAAGAAAGACACGCGCGAAAAGATCGAGCTCGGCGGCCTGATCGTAAAGGCGGGTCTGCGCTACGAGAAGCGGGCACTGTTGCTCGGGCTCCTCATCGAGGCCGCTCGGCGGCTGAAAGGAGACGCGCAAGAGCGTTCACGGCTCACCGCAATTGGCGCTGAGGCGTTTGGAGAAACCAATGACTAGGATCCTTCTGCTCGTCGTACCTTGTGCTTTGATGATCCTGGCGGCCATGGGCATGACCGGGATCGAACATTGGCTTTCAGCCTTCGGTAAGACGGATGCCGCGCGGCAGATGCTGGGCCGCGCTGGCATCGCTTTGCCCTATGTCGTCGCGTCGCTCGTCGGCATCGTCTTCCTGTTTGCGAGCGCCGGGTCGGTGCGGGTCAGAACAGCAGGATCGGGCGTCGTCGCCGGAGCAATGGCGACGCTTTTCATCGCAGCCATACGTGAAGCAATGCGGCTGTCGGTGTTTCGCGAGCAGGTTCCAGCCGGCAAGTCCATCTTCAACTATCTTGACCCCGCGACGGGGATCGGCGCCGCCGCCGTCCTGATATCGGCGCTATTCGGCCTGCGGGTGGCGATCGCCGGCAATGCCGCCTTCGCGAAGGCCGAGCCGAAACGCATCTATGGCAAGCGCGCTCTGCACGGCGAGGCCGATTGGATGAAAATGTCGCAAGCCGAACAGCTGTTTGCCGGCAGCGGCGGCATCGTCATTGGCGAGCGCTACCGGGTCGACAGGGACAGCGTCGCGGCACAGTCGTTTCGCGCCGACTGCGGCGAGACGTGGGGCGCAGGCGGCATGTCACCGCTTCTTTGCTTCGACGGGTCGTTCGGCTCTTCGCACGGCATAGTCTTTGCCGGCTCGGGTGGCTTCAAGACGACCTCAGTCACGATCCCGACGGCGCTCAAATGGGGAGGTGCGCTCGTCGTCCTAGATCCATCGAATGAGGTCGCGCCAATGGTGTCGAAGCACCGCGGCGACGCTGACCGAGATGTCTTCGTCCTCGATCCCAAGCATTCGGAGATCGGCTTCAATGCGCTCGACTGGATCGGCCGTTTCGGTGGAACGAAAGAGGAGGACATCGCGTCTGTTGCGTCGTGGGTTGTGAGCGACAGCGGGGGGCGGGGGCTCCGCGACGACTTCTTCCGTGCCTCGGCCTTGCAATTGCTGACGGCTCTGATCGCCGACGTTTGCCTCTCTGGCCATACCACGCAAAGCGACCAGACCCTCCGGCAGGTGCGCAAGAATCTCTCCGAGCCAGAGCCCAAGTTGCGTGAACGTCTGCAATCGATCTTCGATCATTCGGAATCGGATTTCGTCAAGGAAAATGTGGCGGTCTTCGTCAACATGACGCCGGAAACTTTCTCTGGCGTCTACGCCAATGCGGTAAAGGAAACGCACTGGCTGTCGTACCCAAACTACGCCGCCCTGGTCTCGGGAACGACCTTTACGACGAGCGATCTTGCCGCAGGAAAGACGGACGTCTTCATCAACGTCGACCTCAAGACGCTGGAGATGCATTCAGGTCTGGCGCGTGTCATCATCGGCTCGTTTCTGAACGCGATCTGCAACCGCAACGGCGAGATGCACGGCAGGACGCTTTTTCTTCTCGATGAAGTGGCGCGCCTCGGCTACATGCGTATCCTCGAGACTGCGCGCGACGCCGGCCGCAAGTATGGGATCACGCTGACCATGATCTACCAGTCGATCGGCCAGATGCGCGAAACCTATGGCGGGCGGGACGCGACAAGCAAATGGTTCGAGAGCGCAAGCTGGATATCCTTTGCCGCGATCAACGACCCTGAGACCGCCGAGTACGTTTCCCGCCGCTGCGGCATGACGACGGTCGAGATCGACCAGGTCAGTCGCAGTTTCCAATCCAGGGGATCGTCGCGAACGCGATCGAAACAACTTGCCGCACGGCCGCTGATCCAGCCGCATGAAGTGTTGCGCATGCGCGCGGACGAGCAAATCGTATTCACAGCCGGAAACCCCGCACTCCGGTGTGGCCGTGCAATTTGGTTTCGGCGCCGCGACATGGAAGTCTGCATCAATGGGCAGTCGTTTCAATTAGGGCGGAAGTCCATGAGCTTATGATCGTAGCATCGGCTGCCACCGGACTTGAGCCGATGGCAACTATTTCGCAAGACAAATGGATACAAACGCACCGAGGTAACGGGGATGGACTTTATTTTGCTCTTTGGCGCTCTGGTGATCGCGGGCATCGCAGTCCTTCTATTTCAGTGCATTGACATGATTAATGCCTACGAAGATTTGATAAAGGAGCGCGTTCGCCACCTTCGCCTGCGAAATGACAGGCTCGAAGCCGAGCTTAAGCCAGGCGGTGGCCACGAATAGGCTATATTAATCCACCGCTTGTCTGAATGAGAATTCCGCCGCAACAATCGTCGGTACCGGAATGGGCGCAGGCCGACGCGCGCTTCGTGAGCGCAGCGGCAAGCATGTGCCGAAGGCTCCCCTCCAGGCCCGACGTTCGCATATCATCACCGATGTGAATCGATCCCTGCCGACCGATTCATAAGTGTCGTTGGACGTGAGTACTGGGATCAGCAATTCTGATCTCATGTTATCTCAACCCTATAACCTTTATGTCGAACGCTTGGACGACAGGAGAAACATGGCACGCTATTATGCGATGTCGATCGAACCGAACCTGTTCGGAGACATCTGTCTGTTGCGCAGGTGGGGTCGGATCGGATCGAAGGGACAGATGATGGTGCACCATTTCGGACGGGAAGACGAAGCCGTCCAGCTGTTTCTCGATGTGCTCCGTCAGAAGCGAAAACGCGGTTATCGGCCGCGCCCTCCGGGATCCGATTAAGAAGCGGATATTGATTGCGAATTTTTCCGATTTTTCGGACCAGGCTGGGGCGGAGAATTGCGGAATTCGGTAGTAGATGTCATCAGCCGAAGGGAGTGCGTGGCAGCTTCGCGCCACCGGCGTCGACTTCCGGTTTCGCCGGTCAGCGTGAATCGCGCCACCGCTCAACAGCGGTCGTGTCACAGTGCCGACAATCAATATTCTCTGACCGATACTGAGGCATCATCGCAAAATCCCGAACCGACCTTCTCGACACGGCCCCCTGATTTGCCGCTAAGATTGTGTGAGGTTCACCAAGGTCTCCGGCAATACTCCGTCATACTCCATCGCATCCGCCGCTTTTTTGGACTTCATAAATTCCGCCACGATCTGATCATATCGGATGGAAAAGTCGGGGTAGCGGGCGAGGGGTGCAATCCCTGACAGCGGGAGGCCTGGGTCGATGCGGCGAACCCCTCATGAAACAGGCAAACAGCCCAAAAGCGGGCTGTTTTTCGATGCCTCCGTTCTGTTCGGCGTCGGTGCTATCGTCCCGTCATTCGGGCGGCTCCTTCTCGGCGATCATCTCCTCAAACTGGCGGTCGATTGCTGCTTGCTCGATGAGGAGCTTGTCGAGTTCTGTTCGTGCGGTGGCGCGTTCCCTGGGCGTGAGGATGCAGGCAGCGAGTTCGGTGCGTAGCTGTTGGATTTGGTCGTAGATGGTAAGCATGAGTCTCTCTCCTGTTTGAAGACGAGAGACGTGCACTATGCCGGACTGGATTGGGTCGAGGATCGCCATAGGCGACCGGCGGAGCCGGCGAGTGGGGGAGCCAAAATGCGCAGCATTTTGGGGGTACCGCTCGTGCTCGAGGCGGTCTGGTCCGGCATTGTACACTGGGATATCTGAAGTGACAGACCTTTGGTTCTCACGGTTTCATTCATAGACGTGCCAACCGCTTGCCTAGACGCTGGTGGGATGCTTGGGGGATCATCACAGCACAAGCAAGCGGCTGCCGGTTATTCAGCCGTATTCTTCCACTCGTTGGTTTGCCAGAACTTCAGCATCAAGCACGCCATCCAATTCGCGCCGCCTGGAAGCCTGCTAGGACAGGAGTTGCTCCACCAAGTCTCATATCCCTCCCCACGGGCTACACCAAGGTCTTGCGCCAGCTTAGGATTCTGTTTTCCCAGACAGGCGAGCGCCTTCTCCGCGTCGACCGCTGCTTGAAAAGCCTTGGATCCTGTCGCGAGCAAATGATTTTGCTCCTGAAGCTGCCCGATCAAAACCCGAATTTAAAGCAGTCTGTGGTTTTGCGATGAAAGCACCGCGACGAGACAATCAGGCTCCTTCTTGGAAATCCATTCTAGTCGCGTCCTGAGGCCGGGATTTCTTCCCGGCGCAGTAGCGGCATCTGAGCAGACATTTTCCGGATTCATATCGCCGTCGAAAAGGTCGACGGCGGGCTCGATGCCACCTACCGGCTTGTCTTTGTGGCTGGTTGGCCCCGCCTTGGCGGCGGGGCCTCCGGGCCTCAGTCCCGGTTGGGGCGCGACCAGATCAGCTGGTAGCCGTCCTCACCCTCGACCTCCGTGAGCGTCGCGTAGATCGGGGCCGGGAAGCTCGGGTCGTCGAGCTTGACCGAGAGATAGTCGCGGTCCGTCTCAGCGGAGCGCTTCTGCCAGGCGGCGCCCAGCTCGACATTGCCCGCGTAGATGCGGAAGTGCGGGCCTTTGTCGGAGGGGTTTTCGATGCGGGCTATGCGGGCTTTGACGTTGAGGGCCAGGGTGCGGATCGCGCCGTTGAAGCCAGTTTCGGAGGTGGTGAAAGTGCCGATAGTTGCCATTGTCGTATTCCTTTCGCTGTTTCGGGCCACGCCCATCGCGGCCTCGATGGCTGTCGCAAGGATCGGGGACGATCGGACCGCACCTGAAAGGCCGGAATGGAATGGAGGGCGGCCAGGAGAAACTTTCTTGTTCCGCGAGGAATGAGCGCATAGCGCTCAGGGGAAGGAAGTTTTGGAAGGCCGTTGCGGGAAGACGATCGAGGCGAAGCCGGTCTTCGATCAGACAAGCCTCATCGAGCCCGCGAAGGACGTGGCCGGCGCGGTGATTGAAGGAAAATGGCAATGGCAACTGCTCACTGACGGCCTGCCCGGACCTTGCTACGGTGGGTGCGCTCCCCTGTCCGCATGTTAAAATCGAAGTCCCAGAACAGCCGGCGCGGGGCGTTGCGCTGCCATTCTTCGCGAAATCGTCTCGCGCTTGTGATTCGTCGTCTGGAGGATCAAGCGTCAGCAGACAAAGTCATTAACCCCGAAATCAAGCCGTCTGGAGCTCAGCCGATCGACCGGAAAGCTTCGGTCTGAGGCAAACTGGACCGCACGACCGACCCTGACACGCTCACCAACGGATCGGCAAGAGTTCCGGCCGCGTGCGAGGGCAACGACCGATGCTGATGAGCCTCACGCGGTAAGACCGTTCGTCGGCGCCTTCGGGCTGCAGGGAGTGCAGGAAGGTTACGGCCTGCTGCGCATGCGCCGCCGCCTGAAAGATCACCCGTCTGTCGGTGGACAAGACCTCGAGCCAGCAGGCAAGGTACGAGGCATGATCGGGGCGGGGCTCGAGCTCGGGAGCAATCCCGAGGTCGGCACAAAGGAAGCAGCTGCCGAGTTCGGCGATCAGTTCCTCGCGGGCACGCTCGGTCTTGTCCTTGGCATAGCGGCTGAGGTCACGACCGACGCGGTGGGCCGGCGCCGTCCAATGGGTGACCTCATGACTCAAGGTCGCGTAATAGCTTGCCGGGTCCTTGAAGCTCTCGAACGGCGGCATCTGGATTATATCGGCGGACGGCGCAAAGTATGCTTGGTTGCCGCCATGGCGGATTGCAGCACCGGTGTTGCGAAAGTACCGATCGGCATTCTCGATGCGCGCGGCCCGATCGAGGACCGGCGCCTGCCGGTGACGATATTGGTCGGGAAGTCCGTCGATCTGTTCGGCGTTGAAGACGCTGTAGGCTTTCAGGAAAGGGATCTCCCGTTCGAGCTCACCACCATTCCCATCGGTTTCGGATTTAATGAAACGGCTGGCGAAGACGACGGTTGTGCCGGTCTCGCCTTTGCGGACGGCAGCTCCCAGTTCGAGGGCCTGCCTGAACGTCATCCACGTGGATGACGTATATCCTCGGGCGATACCTTCCGACCAAAGAAGCAGCACGTTAACGCCAGAATACGACTGCCCGTTGTAACGCAGCGGTTGAGTAATGCGGCCAGCCGTGTTCGCCGTGTTCCATGGCTTCATCCAGGGCCGCACGCCTTTCGCCAAGTCTTCAACGATCTTGTCGGTGATGCGGCTGTAGAGATCGACACGCTGTTTTTCTGTACTGCTCATATCTTAGCCTCCGTTTGAAGCCGCGCCCGTCGCGGCCCATTGCGGAGGGACGAAGGGCAGGAGCAAGTCAGCCGGTGGATGCACAGGAACGGCCGCAACGAAGTGAAGGACGGCGGAGCCGTTGCATCCGCCGGCGGCTCCTGCAGACCCGACGAACGGAACGGGCCGCCGGGCGCGCCATCGTCTTGTTTCGTTTCCTCGGTTGGCCAGGTCGCCGACATGAAAACAGGCCGGCTCCGCCTTGGAGTCGGCCCTACGGGTGTTGATGGGAAAGGCGGCACCGGAGCCCAGCCCGCAAGGCTAGTCGAAGGCCGATATCTGGGCTTCTGCAGCCTTACGGCTCAGCGTTGTGCCCGGGTGTTCGACCGGTCTATCGAACGGCTTCCAGGTCTCGCCGATCACCTGCGCATAAGCGGCGACGGCACCTTCGGCCGCCATTCTGAGCGAATGAGCCTGAATGCCCATGTCGGCGGCGAATTCCCGCTTGCGTTGGGCGGCGCTGTCATAACCGACCGGACCGTCAAGGTCCTCGTCCCGAGCGTCGTTGGCGGCCTTGGCCGTGGCATCCCGCGCCTCGGTGACCGCGCGGCTGTAGAACTGACCGGCGCCGTGGGCAGAGCCTACGAAGGCGCCGACGATGCGCTGCATGTGGATCTGCATCGCTTTGTCGCCAAGTCCCTCCCCGAGCGCATCGGCGGTCTCGATGACCAGCCGTTCATGCAGGTCGCGGATGCCGTCGCTGTCGATGACTGTAGTTCCGAAACTCTCGGCGATCTTCAGCGCTTGGCTGGCGTCCGGGCATGTCAGCCGGACCATCTCGATGGTGGCGCCCTTGCGCAGTTGTACGGCGCGCGAGGATTGGCGCGAGGAGGGGGGAGCGGGTTTGGCCATGGTCGTTTCCTTTCGAGGTCGTCCGAAATAGCTCCGGCCCCATGCCGGCTTGCCTTTCGGTGCGGTCATCCCGAACCGGAGGAAGACGGGCGTTTCAGGGTCCGGCCCTGCCTGGACGAGCGGAGCCGGCTTGAGTGCCAAGAGGGCAACCTGCCCTCGAACGAGCACGCGAGCCTGCTCCGAGAAGACGGCGGGGTCCGGCCGCCCGCGGCGCGCCAGCGGCCTTGAAGCGCACGTCCGCCGGTTCAGACCGCAGTAAAACCGAAGGGCGATCCGGCACGGGGAGAACCATGGAGTTCCTCGAACGAAACGCCAGGCGCCCCGCTTGTCGCTGGGAGGGCTTCAAGCGCCCGCGACCCGCGCCAGGCACTGGCGAGGAAATATCGGCCATCACGGACCGCAACCATGGCGAAGACGATCGTCGAGGCGCGCGACAACCAATCCGTCGGCGCTTCTGCCAAACTCTAACCCTGAAGCGTCAGGGGTGGAGACTTCGGAGGAATATAGAGGGAGCATAATCATTCCGCGGCCCTCCCTTCGACGTGATCGGCTGCGACCTCGTCGGCTGTCACCTCCTCGACAATGGCGTGGGGATAGCGATTGCGGATGAGCCATTCTTCGGCCGCCTGCCGGTTGTCCGCCAGGTGAATGAGCTCGGCGCTCGACCCGGCCCGATCGAAGACGCGAACAGATCCGAGCGCCGGACGCTCTACGACTTGGAATGTCAGATTGCTGTCGAGCGAAAAGGTCCGGTGGATACGGATGGCAATGACACCGTTTGCGCCGAGATCGCCCTCATGCAACGTGAAATACGGTGACAGGCTCGTGGGGCCGACGTTGCGCTCGCCTTCCTTTCGGATCAACCGGCCCTGGCTGTTGCAGGTCTTCCACGCGGCGAGCTTTTTCTTGAATCGCGCGGGTGGCCGTGGGGTGCCATCCGACCAGGCGACGATGGAGCCGATCGGGGCGAGGCGATAGATCAGAGACGCGGACATTGCGCATCCTCCTTCAGATTTTGGGGTTGTGGAAACGAAACCGCCGCCAGGGCAACCGGCGGCGGAAGGTCAAGCGGAGGAGCTCGGTGCGGCTATTCCGCTGCAATCCCGTGGGCGGTTTCCTCCTGGTCGCAGGCGTGATCGGTGGCAGGCTCGCCGACGTGGTCCTCGTCAACCGCCGCCGGCGGATCGAACCGGTCGAGACCGACACCGTCGCCCTGTGCACCTTCGCTGCCATTGCCGATGGCAGCATGAGGGGAGCTTTCTTCCTCCTCGGGGCCATCGGCGTACTTCATGAAATCGGCGATGTCCTTCGGATCCGGTGCGAACAGCGCCGCGGGAAGAACAAAGGCTGCGTCGGCCGATGCGAAGTGGTCGGCGAGGGCTGCGCGGGTTTCACGGACGCGTGCCTTCGGGGCCATATTGACCGACTTAGCGGCGGCCTCCAGCGCCTGGCGCGACAGACACAGCAGGAAATCCTCCGTTCCCATGTTCGGGAGGAAACCATCCGCGCCAATCGCGTCACCGGCAATGCGCGAGACGACACCGCTATTCGACATGCCGCGCCGGCAAGAGAGCACATCGATGAGGACGGAGCGGGCCGCGACCCGCACGCTGTCCATATCGAACGCCAACCTGCCGTCTGCGGAATAGAGGCGCGCGACGTGACGCTGGAACCGCTCCGTCCCGAACACGGTATCGTTGGCGCCGGAATCGACCCGGACATTGGTGCCGGCGAAGGCCATGACCAAGAGGACCATCAGCATGTCGTCTTCGATTGGGGCGCGGGCCAGCGCCTCGTGCAGCGCGTCGGTCCGGAAGTCGCCGATCATGTCCTGACCCTTCTGCGTGACCTCGGGCCTGGTCTTCCCAACGACACCAGTGTCGTCATCGGCTTCTGTCGAAGCGTCACCGGCGGGACCGGGGCGCCTATCGGTTTTCCTTGGCTCCGGCATCCGGTAGTGGACGCTTTGCACCTTGCCCTCGCGATCGAGATACATTGCGGTGCAATCGCCTTTGCCGGGCTTGCCGTAAACGCGTTCGGCCTTCTTCGGCAGTTCCGGCTGGCCCCAATTGTTGACCTCGACGATCGCCGCCTTCCTGGGAAGGTTGCCCGTCATCCATTCCTGCTGGGCGCCGAGGAAAGCCTCGACATTGGTGGTGTAGCGATTGTCCTCATCCGCCGGTCCGAACAGATCCTCCGCCCACTCGATACCGTAAGCGAGGCGAAGGTCGTCGGCAAAACTTGCATCGCGGGCATACATTCGGGTCTTAGAGAGGCCGTTGGCGATCTGCCACCAGGCCGCCGTGTCACCCTTTTTCGGCTTGTGAGCTTTCCAGACCTCTTTCTGCTCCTCGGTCGAGGCGGCCGCGATCGTTCTTAGCTGCTGCTCGTTCGGCATATCGCCGTTTGCCATCTGATCGAGCATGGAAGGCAGGACATTGGCGAGCAGACGAAGCTTACGGATCTGCCGGGCGGGAAGGGCAAGCGCCACGGCGACCGCTTCCTCGGTCCAGCCGAGCGCGACCAGCCGCTCGATGCCCCTCCATTGGTCGACGGGATTGAGCGGCTCGCGAGCAATATTCTCGACCATCGAGCGCATGGCGCCGTTGTCGTTGGCCGCGTCCACGACGATCACATCGATTTCCTCGAGACCGGCGGTGATCGCCATGCGGGTGCGCCGGTGACCGGCTTCGATGATGTAACCGTTGCCGCCGGCTTCCGGGAAAATAACCGGCGGCTGGATCACGCCGACGGCCTTGATCGTCGCCAAAAGCAGGGCGTCGGCCTGCGGCGTCGACTTCGATTGGCGCGCGTTATCAGGGTTGTCCTTCAGCGCACGCGGATCGACCTTCATCAGTTGCATGGGATGCTCCTTTTCGGGGATTGGACACGGCCCTCTGCCTGCCCTTCTCTCGCGTCTTCATTCTTTTCGAAGACACTTCCCGGACCGCGGAGCGGGCGGCCGGGTGCAACTGCGGCCGAGCATTGCTGCCGCGAAGGACGAGCGGGGCTGACAGCCCTGCGAAGGACGAGTGGCGGGATGCGGAGGCGGCGGTTGAGCGTCAGCGGCGACCGGCGGACGGCTCTGCGACCGGCTCATCTCCCTCTTCCTTCTTTTCTCTCAAGGTCGCAGCCCTATCGGCAAGATTTTTCATGATCGGCGCGGTCGAAGTCCGAGACAGAAAGTACCCTATGCGCCGCCGCCTCCAACGGATCGTCAACATCGACCGTGAGAGCCTGCATGCCTTCATCCGGAAGAATACCGCTGTGGGGAGCATTCTCCTCACCGATGGAAGCAACGCCTATAGGCGTGTGCAGCATCGCGAGCATGTGGTGTTCAACCTAAGTTTGGCTGACGGTCCCGCCCGCGCATGAAGCCCTTCCCCCTGGGTTCATCGCCTTTTCTCCAACTTCAAGCGGTTGGCCTATGGGACGTATCACGGTGTCCGCGACAAGCACATCGACATCTACGCCAACGAGTTTGTCTTCCGTTGGGACCGTCGCAGACACTTTCAGACCAACGTCGACACGATCCTCAGCATCGGCCAGCGGATCGGATATTCCTACGAATACCATTGCGACGTCTTCGACGCACTCGATGCGGTCAGATGGGAAGAGAAAAAGCACCGCTACCGCCGCCGGAAGGCGATCTGCGCTCCCTCGCAGGCGTCCGGGCGAGGAGCGAAACACGAGGCGGTTGTCTGCCCGCCGAGCCTCGCTCTGGAGGAAATCGAAATGGGCTACCTTCGACACGTTCCAGTCGAATCGAGGATTGCAGGTTCCGGACGGTCTGCAGATCAAACCCCAAAAATCATCGCCTGAAATATGATCTGCTAATTGCAAGCGCGAACGGAAGGCTCTGCTTCTTTGGGAAAGTCGACCTCCGACCAAGTCCAATCATCTGCAGGAACTGAGAGCTGTCCACAGCGAACCAAAATTTCACCTTCGAGGTCTAGGTCTTCAGCGTCCACAGTTCTCGCAAAGGCATCCACGTCGATGAAGATATCCAGTTCCGACGCCAGCTTCCTGATGACGATGCCGCTCTCGAATTGGTCAGCATGCTGGAAGGCCCATGCTGCGTCAGTGGTCCAACTTTCGATCAAATCGCTCGATCTCGGTTGGATCGAGAGCGAGCCGTCTTGCAGACGCTGCCCCTTCCTTAAGTCGTAGCCTCGATAAAGAAGAACGTCTGCCGCTGGCCCAGTTAGTGATGCCACATCGTTTTCAAATTCAAGGAGCTGCTTGCTTAAAGATTTCTTCTTGGAGGTGTACTCGCTGGAAAAGACAGGATCGTTTTCAATCCAGTCTACCAATAGGGTGTGAAGGCGATCCAAGTTGTTGGCATCAGTGACCATACGATAAACTACAATCCCCGTCCCCCGATACTGCTTATCGATGCCAAATCAAAATGCGACGCAAAGCCTTTGACCACCTTCCGATAAAGCATCGGTGGATTAAATGACGGCCGCTGTCGTTGCACACGACAGGTCGAGGCGAATCTGTCCCGTTCGCTTGAGTTGCTTCTTCGCTGCTACGACCGCTGACAGCAATCTTAGCACCTTTCAGGGCTACAGGTGCCGCAGCAAGAACCTTTGCGCCATTGCTGGTATGGACCTGTGCGAACGGGATAAGCCTTTAAAAAAATGGGCCAGCGGAAACCGCGGCCCATGAAGTGTGAAGGTCAACAAACCTCCAGAGGGAACAGCTGTTGCGGCGGCACTGGGAGGAGCTGCCACCATGTGCATCAGCCATGCGCAGAATGCCTGTTTTTTGACCGAATGGCAAAGCGATTATTGTGCAATGCAGCTATGCGCATGCTGCGTCGCTCCTAAAATCCTACCGAGAAGCTAAGCCATGGCGTTGTCATCAGGCAGCCTCTGACGCTTCCCCGCGCACCGCGGCCGCCAGCGCCTGGTCGATATCCCGGCGCTGCCGACGCTTGTCGGCGAGTTCATCACCGAATGCGAACACGCCGCCCTCGCGCGTGCGATAGGAGGCAAGACGCCCTTCGGCCTCGTGCAGTCGAAGCCGGTAATGCTCCTGATCCTCGCCAAAACGGTGGAGCGCGTGTTCCAACCGCGAAACGGCACCCAGCGGCGTCACGGTGACAGGGAGATCGAGCTCCTCGGTCGTGCCGGTGCGCTGAAGAAGGGTGGTGTAATAATAGCCATCGCGCCTGCCGGGCCGCTCGCCATGATAGTCCAGGTGAAAGCCTCCGATCGAGGCGATTCTCATTTCACCTTCCTGTTGCAACTGCACCAGAGTGAGGATTTCTTTCATCAGCGCGCGGCCGGCGAGCCTGCGCTCGTCGTAAGCCTTGCCCATCACCGTCATGGCGAAGGCATCGCCAGCCGTCGGGGTGAGGCGCTCTATGTCCTTGCCGATCTCGCTGATACGCCGGATCGATACCTCGATATCGCGCTCGGCGTCGCGGATCTGTCGGCGTACCGCATATTGATCCTCGTCGTGAGCGGCAAGCAGCCGTTCGAGGCGGGCAATGTCGGCCTCAAGTCCCGCCTTCTGCATCAGTCGTTCATCGCCGCTGGCAATCGCCTTGGCCATGGCGAACTGGTTTGCGGCCCCTTCACGGAGATCTTCCAGCCTGCGGATCGAAGTGTCGCCGGAAAGCGCTGCGGCAATGAAGCGGGCCTTGCGCTCGTTGCTCTGCCACATGCTGGCATCGAGCGAGCCTTGGGTGGCATAGGCGAAGATATCAACCTCGTCATGCTGGTTTCCCTGCCGCACGATCCGGCCCTCCCGCTGTTCGATCTGCGAAGGCAGCCAGGGGACGTCGAGATGATGCAACGCCTTGAGACGGAGCTGGGCGTTGACACCGGTCCCCATCGTGTCCGACGAGCCGATCAGGAAGCGGACCTTGCCGGCGCGGACGTCGGCGAACAGACGCTGCTTGGCCTCGGTCTTCTTGTAGTCCTGCATGAAGGCGATTTCCGATAGCGGAACACCCATGCGCACAAGTTCGTCCTTGATCCAGCGGTAAGCTGAAAAGCCTCTGCTCTTCTCGACATTGATGGTGCCGAGATCGGAAAAGATCATCTGCGCCGCCCCGGGGAGATCGAAGGCTTTGCCGTCGGGTCGCACAAATGTGCTTTGCGACGTTTCCCGCCAGATGCGGAAGGCGTTCTGGACGAGCAGGTTGAGCTTGTTGTCCGGCTCGTTGTCATTGTCCGCGTCGACCAGGCGGAGATCGATGGCGGCATGTCGACCGTCGGTGATGACGGAGAGCAGGATGTCATCGCCGGGCTGCGCCGGCCCCTCGCGCATCTCGATCGCCTTGATGCGGGCATCAAGGATAGTCTGATAATTTCTGAAGGCCTGCGTCGGCTTGGCCGTCAGGATCTGCCGCCCGCCGCTGGAGATGTTGGGCACCTTGACGTATTCGCGCAGATCCTCGGGCATCACCACGTCGGCGAAGCTGCGGAACATGGAGATCAGTTCAGGCACGTTGACGAAGGAGGCAAAGCGGCTGACGGGCTTGTATTTGCCGGACGGCTGGATCTCCAGTTCCGTCGTCGTGTCGCCGAAGGTCGAGGCCCAGGCATCGAATTCGTGCAGTCCGCGCTCGGCGAGTGCGGCGTGCCCAAGAAGGCGCTGGATCGAAAACATCTCACCGAGCGTGTTGGTGATCGGCGTCCCGGATGCCAGAACCAGAGCGCGGCCGGGGTTCTTCGTCTCGATGAAATGGGATTTGACGTAGAGGTCCCAGGCACGCTGCGATCCGTTCGGATCGATGCCTTTCAAGGTCGACATCTTGGTGGCGAAGGAAAGCTTGCGGAATTCCTGCGCCTCGTCGACGATAATCTGGTCGACGCCAATCTCCGAGATTGTCAGCAGATCGTCCTTGCGGGTGGAGAGCGCCTCCAGTCGCTCCTTCAGACCCTCCTTGAGCCGCTCCAACCGTTTGCGCGAAACACGGTCCTCGCTGTCGACTTTAGTCAGCAGTTCCTCGTAGAGTTCCAGCTCGTCCTGGATCATTTGCTGTTCAAACGCCGATGGCACGGCGATGAACCGGAATGCCGAATGGGTGATGATGATCGCATCCCAGGTCGCGGTGGCGGCGCGGGAGAGGAAGCGAGCCCGTTTTTCTTTCGAAAAATTCGTCTCGTCGGCGACGAGAATGCGGGCGTTCGGATAAAGCGCCAGGAATTCGCGCGCCGCCTGTGCCAGGCAATGACCAGGCACGACCAGCATCGCCTGGGCGATCAGCCCGAGCCGGCGCTGTTCCATGATCGCGGCCGCCATCGTCATCGTCTTGCCCGCACCGACGGCATGCGCAAGGTAGGTCGATCCCGATGAGATGATCCGCCAGATGCCGCGCTTCTGGTGCCCATAAAGAACAATGGCGCCAGAGGCACCGGGAAGCATAAGATGGGAGCCGTCGAACTTTCGAGGCGCAATGTTGTTAAAGCGATCATTATAGACCCGCGCCAGCCGGTCGGTGCGATCGGGATCGGTCCAGACCCAGTTCTGAAAGGCCGTCTTGATTTTCTGCAGCTTGTCGCGGGCGGCTTCGGTATCGACGACGTTGAGCACCCGCCGCTCGCCGTCCACGTCCTTGAAAACGTCAAAGATCTGAGGCACGCGGCTGTTCAAGGCATCGCCGAGCAGCTCGCCGGCGTGCCGGCGGTCGGTGCCCCATTCCGATGTTCCCGCGGCCATCCAACCGAGCTGCCGAGCCTCGACGGTCCAGGAGCCGAGTTCCGGCATATGATGGATTGCGATCTCCGCACCCATCGTCTCGTGCACGAACTGGACGATATCGACCGCCGGAATCCATGGCGCGCCAAGTCGTGCGGTAATGTCCGACGGACAGAGGTCAGCCGGCTGCACCACCTGGAGCGCACGGACATTGCGTTCGTAGCCGGCATCGAGCCCAGCGGCTGCTTCCGCAACGCCAAGCTTCGTCCGCACTGCGCCGGAAAGATAGGCGTCCGAGGTCTGCCAGGAACCGTCGGTCGGATCGCGAAAGATTGCGTCACCGAGCGCATCGAGAACTGCGTCCGCGTCGCAATGCAGAAGCTCGGCGATATGATCGAGGTCGATGCCCCCGCGCTCGTTGAGGACGACGGCCAAGGCATCGGCGGCGGAGGTGATGACGGGCGGGGAAGGGGGCGCGATGACGCGCTCGGAAAAAATCGGCCCGGGCCTGGCGGTGTCGGTTTCGAGGTCATAGGCCTCGATGGAGGCGACCAGCCAGCAGTCGGGATCATCGCGAAATGGCAGAAGGTTCGGCTGGCGATGGATTTCACGAACCTCGCCCGTCGTCTTATCCTCGATGATCGAAACCGTGGTGTGGTTGATCGGGCCAAAATCGCGCACGAAGCTCGACCAGGCGATGCGCAGCCGCACTTGGCAGTCGCGCCACGGCCGGTCCAGTTCCTGGGCTGTGAGGACGTCTCGCACGGCATCGCGGATCGGGATCAGTTTGCGAATGATCCGGACGTGCTTTTCCGGTGGGCCGTCGCCGCTACGGGGTTTGCGGACCTGCACCGCGAGCGGCGCGCCGTCGACCATCTGCATCAGGCCGTGCCTGTTGTCGATGAAGTAACTGCCTTCACGGGCCCGGTTGCTGTCGGGTTTCAGGTCCAGGATTTCCGCGAGCTCGTCTTCGAGATCGACATCGATTTCGGTCGGCTCGCCATCGTAGATGCCCTCTGGAAGACGCTGAACGGCGGCATTGAGTGCCGTTTCCATGTTCTCGTCGGCGCGGGGCAGGCAGGTGTAGATCTCACCGAAGGGACCGGAGGTCAGCGCGTGCGTGCCGAGCACCGAACCCGGATGTCGCGCGAACCAGCGGTTCACGCGGATCGGGCCCTTCCTCCGCCGTGGCTGGGCGGACTTCGTCAAGATCGAGCCAGGCAAGATCGCCTGGCGGTTCGCCGGCCTTGCGCTTGCGAAAGAACAGGATATCGACGACGACGTCGGTGCCGGCCTCCCGCCGGAAACTGCCTTCCGGCAGGCGAATGGCGCCGACCAGATCGGCGGCTTTTGCGATGTGTTCCCGGCATTTGCTATCGGCTTTGTCCATCGTGCCGGCGCTGGTGACAAAGGCGGCGAGCCCGCCGGGTTTCAAGAGATCGATCGACCGCGCGATGAAGTAATCGTGCAGCCTGAGACCGAGCGAGCGATAGTGCCGGTCGGAGCGAACCGTGCGGTCGGAGAAGGGTGGATTGCCGATAGCTAGGTCGTAGATTTCAGAAAAATCTGTCCGCGCGAAATCCGCATTGATGATGCGCGCCCGTGGCTGCAGCAGCCGCGCGATGCGGGCGGTGACCGGATCGAGCTCTACGCCGGTGAAATAGCTGCAATCACGATACTCCACCGGCATCAAAGCCGGAAAAAGGCCTGTCCCGATACCGGGTTCCAACACCCTGCCGCCGCGCCAGCCGAGCCGCTGCAGGCCGGACCAGATCGCCCGGACGATGTATTCGGGCGTGAAGTGGGCATATTGGGTGCAGCGTGCAAGCGAGGCATAGTCGCTTTTCGTGACCGACGCCTCCAGCAAACCGGCGGGTTCCTCCCAGCCTTGGCGGAAACCGGCCTCACCCGGGCGGCGGAACATGCCGTTGGCGAGCTCAGAGCTGCCGAAACCGGTGAAGCGTATCAGCCTGGCCTGCGCATCACGCGTAGCCGGCCTTTCTTGCCTCTCGATCTCACTGGCTGTGAGAATGGCCGCGATATTCAAACGCGCCCGTTCCCTCCAGGTCGCGGCCAAACCGCGATCGTCGTCTTCGAGGTAGAAGTTGGCGGGCGCTCCCTGCGTTCGTTGCGCCTTTGGAATGGCAGACGGAAGGGCACGCGCGGGGGCAGGGGCAGACGGCGTCGGTTCCGGATCGTCGTCATTCGCGGCAAAACCGCCGAATGCAGTGACCCCGATGCCGAGCCCAGACGAAAGCGGGCTGCCGGCGAAGATATCGAGGGTGAAGGGATCGTTGCTCATTGAAAGCTCCTTGGGATAGCGCGAGTGTCGTCCTCCTGTCGCGAAAGACAGCAGGCGATCCGCAGTGGATGGGAGGAAACGGCGTCCATGCCGCCGGTGTAAGGTCGGCAAAGCGCTGATCGCGCTCGAGGATGACCATCTGAATGGCGTCGGAGGCGAAGACGATGCGACGATGCGCGGCGGCTGGGCTCGCCGCAATCATCGCCTCAAATTATCCAGTAGCAAGGCGTCGATCGGGCGCGGTCGTCGCGCGCGCCGATGCGATCGGGAAGGTGAGCATGGCAAAACTTTCTATGCCGCGATCGGTGAGGGGAGGTGGCGCAGCTGTACCGGCAGCTTGGCGGCGATCTCGTCGTCGGTCAGATCTTCGAGCAGCTTAAGGAAGCTGCCCTCTTTCCCGCCATAAAGCAGCACCGTTCGCTTGCCGCGCACCGCAGCCGGAAAACATGTATCGGCATAGCCGCGATAGTCGTCAGCCGTCGCGCTCCAAATGTGATCGAGGCGCTCTTCGCGGGTCATGGTGCGGATCGGGCGGCTCTCCCGGTCGATGATTGCGACACGCATGGCTTCGACGGAGGTCTTGTCTGAAAGGTCGCAATAGCCGTGGAAGCACCGGATCGCTTCCTCGATGCGGAGCGCGAAGAACACTGATGTCACCGATCCTGTCAGGAATTCCCGCATCGCGAACATCGAGCCACGGATCCAGAGCGGCGGCAGGATCTCAAACATGTAATCGTGCTCGGCTTCGGTGATTTCGAACCATTCGCCGGCGTAAAGCGGCGTTGTGTCACCGTTCCAACGATCAGGCCGCTGGACATGACGGTCGAACATGCGAAACATCTGTGGGCGGCTTACGACGCCCTGAAACACTTTGCGGATGGAAGAGGTCATCTGCGGCTACTTGCGCGGGCGGACGAAGCGCGGCACAGTCCTCGCGACCCCGCCATCTTCTTCAGTCCTTCATGACCCGTTTCCTGCCGCCGGCATCGCGACCTCCCGGGTCCAGGGCCGGCTTTAGCCGGGCGAAGCCTCCCTTGACGCGGGCAGCGCGCATGCGGCACGCCTCTCCCTCTTTCCCTTCCTCCTCCCATTTCTATTTCTCGCGGCCCCGCTTCGCGCGCAGCTTCAGAACCTCGTTCCAGTCCTCTTCTGGCGGGCGAAGTCGCATCCAGTCGCATCCCGCCCCCTCGGCAAGTGCGCGTAGCCGCTCGGCAAACATCTCGCCTTGTGGGTTGGCGTCGGTGGCAGCGACCAGCTGGACGTTGGCCCCTGACGCGAGCGCGCCGAGTGCCGCGACCGTGGTCGGCGACCAGCCGCCGCCGGTGCTGAGATAGAGCGTGCCGTCGCGCAGGCCCTCGATTGCCGCAAGGCTCATGGCGTCGATCGCAGCTTCCGTGACGACCAGGCGCACCGCCGGATGCGACCCCAGACGGAAGAGAACCTTCGTTCCTCCGGAGGCGAACCCTCGGTATTGCGGACCGCGCGCCTCCCAGCCGGTGACGATGCCTGCCTCGTTCGTATGGGCGGCCCACATGCTGCCTTGCGGACCTTCGCGAAGAAGGTTGCGTTTGATCGCCGAGCACAAAAGAGCCGCGGGCAGGCAGCGCACGTCCTTTAGGTACCGCCACGTCGATGAACCCCGAAAGGGTCGGCGGCGCACCTGCCAGCGATCGGCAAGGGAAAGGTCGGATTGGTTATTTGAAATGCGGGGCTGCCACTCAGGCTTGGAAATTTCGAAGCCTATGAGATCCGCGACCTTCTCGACGCATGCCGAAAAGCCAACACGGTCAAGGTGCTCGACCAGTCCGAAGACATCGCCTTTCGCGTCGCTGAGCGGATCGAACCATCCACGGCCTTCATGCGTCACAATGATGATCTCCCGGCTGCGGCGGTACTTCTCAGCCCGCCGGGTGCTTTCCTTGACGTCGATGGCAAACCCGTTCTGCTCCAGCACGGCGGCGCAGCTTATCTTGTCGCGCAGCGATTCTATTTCTCGTCTGTCCATTTTCCTTCCGATCGCGAGAGCGATCGCCTCCGATCCGTCAGCTCTACCAATTTGCCACTTCAGCGGCTGCGAAGAGCAAAGGCCGCAAGGGCGCGGCTGGCAATTTGGTGAATCATGCAAGGTCGGCCGCGGCGAAGCCTCCCTTGCGGCCTGCCGCTCGCAAGCGGCAGGCCTAAGGCCCTGCCTTGGCTCAATGCCAAGGTGAGTACTCATGGACGATCTGAAGCTCGTCGTCGTCGATTTCGTCGGAGGGCAGGACGCCATATTCGCCGTTGACGGTGAAGAGCGTGACCGGAACCATCAAGTCGCGGGAGAGCTGGGATGCGAGGGACTGGGCGAGCGAGAGGTCGTGCGACATGTGAGAGGCTCCTTCTGAGCGGGCCAATTCATGTGGACGGCCCCTACTTGCAAGAGCTTTTTTGCTGATTTGATCGGATCGCTTGCGTGCATATGTCCGGCCTATCGTTGCGCCCGCACATGGACGCTGGCCAAGATGGTTTCCGCGGCGCGAGTTCCAAACACGATGGCGACCTTAAGCGGCCAAGGGGAATTTCGGGGTGTCACGCGTCTCGGATCGATCGATCATACCATCTGCTCGTTCCTGCAAGTTCGCTTGGTCAGTATCCTGGCGGTGTCTCTTTCCGCTCGTTTGACCGACCGATCTCCTAGCTTGCGTTCATCGCTGCCTCCGAACCCTGTGCTCTATACGCCTCACCGGTCACCATCATTTTCCAGGCGATCCGAGCTATTTTGTTGGCCAGGGCCACAGCAACAAGCTTTGGTGGTTTGCGCTTCAGCAGTTCAGTAAGCCAGCGTGATACATTGCTTCCTCGACCGATGCGTAATTGCTGAAGAACCGCGGTGGCGCCCTGCACCAAAGTGCTCCGCAAGATCTCGTCACCGGCTCGCGTAATGATACCAAGCCTGACCCGGCCGCCTGTGGAATGATCTTTTGGTGTCAATCCCATCCAGGCGGCAAACTGCCGGCCGGATGCGAACTGCTGAGGTGCCGGTGCCTTCATTACCAGCAGGGCTGCACCGATCGGTCCGACTCCCGGGATCTTGGCAAGACGGCAACTGGCCTCATTGCCCTTGTGCCACGCTTTAAGCTTCGCCTCGATGGCTCTCTTCCGCTCATCCAACCCTGTGAATTCGTGAGCGAGGGATGCAAACAGATCTTTCGCCAACGCGGGTACAGCCTTATCCATCATGATGCGCTCGAGGAGGACGGAAACATGACTCACTCCTTTGGCCGCGGTTAGCCCAAATTCTGCGGCGTAACCACGGATTGTATTTACCAGCTGTGTTTGGGCGACGACCAGCCGCTCGCGCATTCCGACAAGCATCAAAGCGGCCTGTTGCTCGGTAGTTTTCGCCGGCACAAAACGCATGGTAGGCCGGCTCACCGCTTCGCACAGCGCCTCGGCATCAGCAGCGTCATTCTTTCCGCGCTTGACGTAAGGCTTCACGAGCTGAGGCGCGATCAGTTTAACTTCATGGCCATAAGCGCTAAGCGACCGCGCCCAATGGTGGGAAGCACCGCAGGCCTCGATGGCAATCACGGTCGGAGGACACCGCTCGAAGAAATCCAGCATTTCCCTGCGCCGCATCTTCTTGCGCAGCACTGGCTGTTCAGCAAAATTTACCCCATGCAGTTGAAAGACATGTTTCGATGTATCCATGCCGATGCGAGCAATCTGATCCATTTGTGGCTCCATGTTTCAAGTTACGACACACTCTCTGGCATCTAGGATGCCGCCGAGGGCCGTCCACACCAACACGATGGCGCCTTATGAGGCCCGAGGACGGGCGCGATCACCGTGACGCGAAGCGGAAGCGGCCGCAGCCTGGCTGGCGGACCCCTCGCGGGTTGATCGTGGAAGATCCGGAACCAGGCCAGGACGCCATCAACAGAGAGCGGTATTGGACTGGTTAGGGAGAGCACGCAACGGCACTCGGCTGCATCGACCAGCTTGCGATCTGCCGGCTGCGATCTCGAATGCCGGGCGGGTTTCAACGGCCGCGTCCGCGATGAGATACAGACGGACATTCTCGGCCGGCGCGTGGCCTCGATCTTCGATCCGGTCGGCCACATCTGGGCGCTGGTCGAACGAAGAGCAGAGCGCGTCTCGAATGCCGCCGAAGCGCTTTCCAAATCGATCGCGTTCGTCATCAGCCCGGCGATCGAAACGTTCGAGCAATGTTTATGAGATGGCCGAGGTCATCTCGTCTTTCGGTACGTCCAAAGCTGTGCCGGCGGAATGTTGCGCATCATGAAAGCCAGATGACGGACTTCGTATCCGGCGGGAAGCGCGACGACTGGAGAGAGCAATCCATAAGTGATTTGGACGACGGGCCGCCCTGTCGGAATCCGTTCGAGAAGATCTAGGATCAGCGACAATCGTTTTGAGGGCGGCAAATGAAGGAGGGGTACAGCGGAGATGACGCAGTCGAACTTAGCACCTCGCTCAGCGCCGAGAACGAGATCCAGCACAAAGGCGTCTCCACGTCGAACGTCGACCTCGGGAAACTCCTGCTGAAGATGCCGACAGAACTCCGGCGAATACTCGATGGACAAGAGATCCTTGGGCCGAACACCGCGCGCCAGGATCTGCTTGGTGATCACGCCGGTTCCCGGACCCAGTTCAAGCACAGGAAGGCGGGAGGAAGGATCGATAACGCTTGCCATCTTCCTTGCCGTCGCAACGGAGGTCGGCGTTATGGCGCCTACAGCTGTGCGGTCGCGCTTCCAGCCCTTCAGGAACTCGATCTCATCCTTGAACTTCAACCCCATCCGCTGCCGCACGCCCATTTTGCCTCCGCTTTGATACCCGATCAGAATCACGGGAGCGACAAACACCGTCTAAATGCGACGAATTCAAGCCCGTTGGCGGCATTTTCCATTCGATTATCGCGTGTTGCTCATAAAACAAGTCGTGGCGAGCACCCTTCGCTGCCAAGTGACGCCCTGTGGTTGCGTTCCATAGCGAAGAGTCGGCAAGGCTTGCCCACGAAACGCTCCGATCCCATCGGGCAGGTTCTTGATGGTCGCTGACCCCCATTGCCCGCCGCTACGACGGCGCTGCAGACATAGGGAGCTGCAACAGCTGAAGGCCGGTCTTCTTACCCAGGTGCACTAAAATATCACTGTAGTTGCTAAAGACTTATCGTAAAATCTGCGATAAGTTGCGTGAAGGCGGATTTTTATGCAACCGCCGTGGGAGAGAAGATGAGTTCGATTGAAGAAAGTCTTCGCGCAATTGCGGAGCGCGTCAAGTCGCATTCCAGTACGATGGCGACGGAGGAAGCGGTGAAGACTGCGGTCGTTCTCCCATTCCTCCGGGCTCTAGGCTACGATGTCTTTGACCCATCAGAAGTCGTGCCAGAGTTCACCGCAGACGCTGTTGGGAAGAAGGGCGAGAAGGTTGACTATGCGATCAAGATCGACAACCAGATCAGAATCCTGATCGAATGCAAACCAATTTCTGTGGCGTTGGAGCGCAAGCACCTCGACCAGCTATATCGGTACTTCAGTGTAACCGATGCCAAGTTCGCGATCCTCACAAATGGCCGGACCTTCAATTTCTACACCGACCTTGAAGCGCCGAACAAGCTCGATGCTCGACCATTCCTGGTTTTCGACATTAGCGACGTCCAGTCGGGCATTTTGTCCGAGCTGCGTAAGTTCGAGAAGGCCACTTTCGACGTCTCGAACATTTTAGCCACCGCAGAGCGTCTCAAGTACACTTCGGGTATAAAGCAGGTCATTTCTAAGCTTGTTGAGGAGCCGAGCGAGGAATTCGTAAAGATGGTCTCGCACGATGTCTATGAGGGCAGGATAACGGCTCCCGTACGGGAAATGCTGACAGCCGTCGTCCGGACCGCGTTTCGCGAAGTGATCATGGATACGGTGAAGAGCCGGTTATCGAGCGCTCTTGCGGAGACGCAGGAAGTCATCGAGAAGATTGATGTCCCCGTCGCCGAGGACCCTGAGGTCATAACGACCGAAGAGGAAGTGGAAGGCTATATGATCGTAAAAGCTATCGTTCGCGAAACCATCAGCGCCAAGCGTGTGGTCATGCGCGACGCTAAGTCCTACTGCGCCATCCTCATCGACAACAACAATCGCAAACCGTTGGCGCGCCTCCACTTCAACAGGTCGGTCAAGTACATCGGGCTCCTCGACGGGGAAAACGAAGAGCGCTTAATCGTCGATACGCTCGACCAGATCTACGAATACACCGACCGGCTGAGGGCGACCGCGCGAAAGTATGCCGCCGAAGCGGCTAAGATAGCAGCGGAATAACGAGGCAATCAGGCGTGCCCGAGGCATTGAACAGCTGATCATCTTTAAATGACCGTAATTGCTCAAACCTCGGCCCGCTAGGTGGTCTTAATAAGCTGGCTAACAGGCTCTCGAAAGAGCTAGCCTCGCCGCGACCGCCAGTCGACCGGTTATGGTTGACGAGCGCTATCGGTGTTGCCTACGGGAACTTGCTGTCGAGGATGGCAGAGTAGGCCGAAATCACCAATGCCGATGAGACCTTTCGAATAGTGAGTTTTATTACCCGGTGCAGAACGGGTCGGGGACCTACGGATTCAAACCGGCATAATTCGAAAGATGCCAGTCTTGTCATATTTTCGGGAGTTCGATCACAGTCAAAGCACACCCATAGTGATCGTTCGCGCCGCCCCGATCAGGCTGTCAACAAACCAATCAATTCGTCACATCTCCAAAAGCGAGCGACACACGAAATTGTCGTCGAGGATGCGGCGCACGGGCGAGAGCCATACTCCAACATTTTGATGATGCCGTTTTTGTTGGCATGGCATTTGCGTGACATCAGCCGTGGCGGAATGAACCAAGACATTGGATCCGAGGCTGGGCATCTTCAATGTTTAGCAGCGCGGATCTTGGTGCCCAACGCCACGAATTTCTGGCCGTCAAAGATGGCAACAATTGCAATCGAATCTGGGGCTTGGCGACGAGTGGCAATGAAACCGCAAGCGGCACGAAAAGCCTCCTCTGACAAATCTGCTCGTTAATTCAAGGACGCGACCAAAGCTATTGCTGCAAAGGGGTATGAGGGTATGAGCGCAAAGATTGTTCTGGATTGGAAGAAAACCAGGTTTTGTCGCCTCGTTAAAGGAATTGTCACCGCAAGTTTCAGCCTGCTGCTGCTGACCGGGGTGGCACAAACCCAAGCGCTACCAAACCTGAAGATCGATCGCAACGCCATCTCGGTGTCCGGCCTATCGTCGGGGGCATTTATGGCCTCGCAGTTGCAGGTCGCGTATTCATCAAGTTTCATGGGGGCGGGCATTGTCGCTGGTGGACCTTATTTTTGCGCTATGGGCAATCTCACCTATACGGGTATCTGCATGGGCCAAGTTCCGCGCGTTCCTCCCAATCCTGCGATGTTGTACGCTGCGGCGGAAATGTCTTCGAGTATCGGCGCCATCGACCCACTTTCCAACCTTGAATCGAAGAAGATTTACATTTTCAGCGGTACGGCCGATACGATCGTCACGCAAAGTGCCGTCGATGCCAGCGTCCAGTTTTTCAAATTGGCCCGAGTTCCCGATTCAAACCTCGTCTATGTCAGCAATTACCCTGCCGGTCACTCGTTTGTTTCGAAGGTCTTCGGGAATTTGTGCCCGACCAATGCAACGCCGTACATCAACGAATGTGTGACCGATTCACCCAATACTGCCAACGACAACAATTACGATCAGGCTGGCGGGATTTTGCAGTTCATCTATGGCAAACTTAACCAACCGGCGGCCAAACCAACTGGGAAGTTGAAGGCATTCGACCAGAAACTCTACGGTGCCGCCAACCCGGTGTCGAGCATGGCGGATGTGGGGCATGTCTTTATCCCCGACAGCTGTGCCAAGCCTGGGGCCAACTGCAAACTGCATGTGTCCATCCATGGCTGCAGCCAATCGCAGCAATCGATCGGGGACGATTGGTATACCAAGCTCTATCTGAATAACTGGGCGGATACCAACGGTATCGTAGTGCTGTATCCGCAAGTCGATAAGTCACTCCGGAGGCCGTATAATCCCCAGGGTTGTTGGGACTGGTGGGGCTTTACAGGTAGCAACTACGCGATCAAGGGCGCCGTCCAAATGGACGCCATTATGAAGATGATCGCTGCTCTGGGTGCTTCCTGACGGCGACGCACCAAGACACATGCAGTTGTCGCTATGGCGACATCCGTTCTCCTTGGGGTGGGGCGAGCATAACTGCGTTGCGTCCTGGGCCCAGTGTAAACTTGACTATCGAAATGGCGCGCTAATTGCAGTCCATGCGGCATTACGTCAACATATCTCGGTTTTGATTTTTGCAGTTTCAAAAAGATGGTGAGCTTCTTAAGCACTCGAACATGAAAATTGCTAACTATATGAATTTATGATTATTATTTGAGTCACTCCCGCTCGAAAAGCCCTCTTGACGCCACCTCACTAGATACCCATTTTATCTGTAGCCGACGCCAAAATGGGTCGGCTGAGTCAGAGGGTGCCGAGCTTCTTGGCGCTCCCGCGTATCTATATTGCTCCGTGGAGGATGTAGCTATGAGAACAAAACTCGACCTTACCCCTTTCTATAGGTCAAGCATCGGCTTCGACCGCATGTTCGATCTTCTCGAAAATGCCAGCCTTAACGCTGACAACTGGCCGCCTTACAACATCCTAAAACTCGGCGAAGACGCGTATCGCATTGCCATTGCGGTGGCCGGTTTTGCCGAAAACGAACTGACGATCACCCGCGAGGCGAACATGCTCGTGGTGAACGGCGCGAAGTCGGAGAATGACGAAGCACTCTATCTGCATCAGGGCCTTCCCGTAAGGTCGTTTGTGCGCCGATTTGAGCTGGCTGATCACGTGATCGTCGAAGGCGCAAAGCTCGAAAACGGACTACTCCTCATCAATCTCAAGAAGGAAATACCTGAGGAGATGAAGCCGCGTCTGATTGCCATCCAAGCCGAGACGGCGAAAGCCGCTTCAAAGCAGATTGAAGGCGCCAAAGCGGGTTAGCGTGATGCGCACCTGTTCACTCCTCGGCTGTTGCCGAACAGCCGAGGACGCATCGCACGAACAGGAGGAAAAAACCGAAGAAAGGATGATAGTCATGAGTGTACGTGACCTGATCCCATGGAGCCGTGGCAATAGCCAGGTTCTGAACGCGTATCGTGGTGACGACATGGACCAGTTCCTGTCGCTCCACCGCAATGTCAACCGTCTATTCGATGAAGTCTTCCGCGGTTTTGGTCCGCCATCGTTGTTTGCTGGCACATCGCCGACTGGCGGCTCGTGGCCGCACCTGGAGATCAAGGAGAATGATGACGAAATCCGAGTGATAGCGGAAATTCCGGGCGTCGATCCAGAGGATATCGAGGTGCTGCTCGAAGACGGCGTGCTTACGCTTCGCGGTGAAAACAAGTCGGAAACCGAGGACAAGGACCGCCGGTTCAGTGAGCGCTATTACGGACGCTTCGAACGGCGGCTGGCTTTAGGTCGCCAGGTTGATGAGAGTAAGGTCGCCGCAACGTTCAAGAACGGTCTTCTTGCCGTGACGCTGCCGAAGTCCGAGAAGGAGCGAGTCAACGTCAAGCGGATCGTCATCGACAACACCGAATAGTACCGACCGCTGCAAGCTCGCTGGGTACAAACGTACCCGGCGAGCTAACGACGCGGACCAGGTACCGTGCCTGACCGAGCAATTCATGCCGCACATGAAGTTCCAGCCGGTCGCCCGCAACGAACTTCGGCAACTGCGAGGCCGTCTTACGAAACCCCGTCCCGTGCGCTGCGCTTGTAGTCGTGGCGCCAATGGGCACTTAGTGGGAAAGCAGAGGTGGAGCGGGAAAGTCCAATACATTGTTCGTATAGCTTTCGACCAGCGCACTGAACGGAGTGCCATCCTGGAGCTTCAGCACGGCATGATGTTCGAGAAGAAAGGGCGGCAGTGTAAGAGATCCCGTTGTGGGTGCCGGTAGTTCCTTTTTTACGTCCCATCCTTCTGGAAGAGGAGACCATAGTAAGTTGGAAGATAGATTTGTGCGGGTGAAATTGAGAGATTGGACGGCTCTGCCAAAGGCGACGTCGCTCGTATTCAACGCTTTATTCATGTCCATTGTCAGCCTTCCCGGAACATACCAATTGTCGGCCTCAGACAGGACGCGATTGCCGCAAACGAGGCGGACATGTCGGTACGCGATGGGTTCGTTAGGGCCGACCGCCAGCAGTTCTCGGATACGGCTGTCGGTGGGCTTGTCTTGCCCGCGTATACGCTCGGCAACGATCTTAGAACCTTGCGGTGCGAGATTGTGCCCGGCACACCAGCGATCGAGCGTCAAGGTGGCGCTAGCGTTACTCAGGAGATTTGCATTCAAAGTCTGGAGAATCGCAAGTGCCTCAATCCGGGCCGTTGGCGTGTCTGGCCATTGGACAGCGGTGAATGATTCCTGCGCCAATATGGTATTCGCGGCCAGAATGATCGCAGCTGCAGGTGCAAATGCGATGACCCGTATGAACTTCCAACAGCAAATTGACACGAAAAGTTATCCTTTGTGACGACGTTAATGTGAGCAGGTCTCGATATTTATTGATAGGGGACTTTTCTAGTAGACTGTGTGAGCGGTCCTAGACCGTCCCGCATTCCACGTCGAGGTTTGCCTAGATTTCTGACACCCATGATGGCTGCTGAGAGCATCATGATGGATGTTACTCCTGCCTCAAGAAACCGGCCGGTTTATGTCTGAGGCTGCCCCAATCATCCCAGCGTAAAAAACCCATCCGACGATCCATGACGCAAATGGGTGCGATCCAAAGAATCAATTTTTCCAATCCGTCGAGTGCCGTTAGAAAGCGCTGAATATGACCGAAATCTAGCGCGACAGCACGACGATGTTGCCACGGAGCTCTGACGACTGTCATGGCGATCCAAGATGTAGCTTCGCTCACTCCAGGCTGATGGACTACATGGGTGCGTTGTGGCCGACATGCGAAGAAACGCGGAGAATGTATGTGCGGGATTGTGGGTATTGTCGGCCGTCATCCGGTTTCGGACCGGCTAATAGACGCGTTGAAACGCCTTGAATATCGCGGCTACGATTCGGCAGGCGTCGCGACGATCGACGGTGGAGCGCTCCATCGCCGGCGCTGCGAGGGCAAGCTTGTCAATCTCGAGGCAAAGCTGAAAGAACTGCCTCTGTCGGGCACAATCGGCATTGCCCATACGCGCTGGGCAACCCATGGCGCGCCGACGGAACGCAACGCCCACCCGCATTTAACCGACGGCATCGCGGTCGTCCACAATGGGATAATCGAGAATTTCGCCGAATTGAAGGATGAGCTGACCGCGGCCGGCGCCGAGTTCGAAACCGACACCGACACGGAGGTCATCGCGCATCTCGTGGCAAGACTTCGCCGGGACGGCATGGGCCGGCGCGAAGCTATGCATGCGATGCTGAAGCGCGTCCGAGGCGCTTACTCGCTGGCTCTGCTCTTCGAGGAGGACCCTTCGACGATCATGGCTGCCCGTAATGGTCCGCCGCTCGCGATCGGTCACGGAAGCGGCGAGATGTTCCTCGGGTCGGACGCGATTGCGCTCGCGCCTTTCACCAACGAGATCACCTACCTGATCGACGGCGATTGGGCGATCATCGACAAGACCGGCGTCCGTATCTTCGATATCGACGGCAAAGTCGTCACGCGACCGCGGCAGGTCTCGCTGGTGGCGGCCCATATGATCGACAAGGGCAACTATCGCCATTTCATGGAGAAGGAAATTTACGACCAGCCGGAGGCCATCTCCGAGACCCTCAGCCATTACATCAACTTCAGCGACAATCGGGTGGTCGCGGTTTGGCGCGACACTGTCTTCGCCAACGTGCAAAGCCTGGCGATCTCCGCCTGTGGCACTGCGTACTTGGCCGGGCTGATCGGCAAGTACTGGTTCGAGCGCTATGCACGTCTGCCGGTCGAAATCGATGTCGCGTCAGAATTCCGGTACCGCGAGATTCCGTTCTCGCCACGGGCGGCAGCTCTCTTCATCTCACAATCGGGCGAGACGGCCGATACACTTGCTTGCCTACGCTATTGCAAGGAGCACGGCCTGAAGACCGGTGCAGTCGTCAACACGCCTGAATCGACGATAGCACGGGAGTCCGGCACTGTGTTCCCGATCTTCGCTGGACCGGAGATCGGCGTTGCGTCCACAAAGGCCTTTACCTGCCAACTCGCCGTTCTGGCTGCGCTCGCGGTTGCTGCCGGCAGGGCGCGTGGCACCCTTACGGAGAAGGAGGAACAGAGACTGGTCGGCCGCCTTGCCGAGATCCCGCGCGTCATGGGGCAGGTGCTGAACAGCATCCAACGAAGGATCGAGCTTCTGTCGCGCGAATTGGCAAAGTGCCGCGCCGTGCTCTATCTTGGCCGCGGCACCAGCTTCCCTCTGGCCATGGAAGGCGCCCTGAAACTAAAGGAGATTTCCTATATTCACGCGCAAGGGTATGCTGCCGGCGAACTGAAACACGGTCCGATAGCCCTCATCGACAAGAACATGCCGGTTATCGTGATCGCACCGCACGACCGCTTTTTCGATAAGACCGTTTCCAATATGCAGGAGGTTGCGGCCCGCGGAGGACGGATCATCTTGATCACCGACGAGAGGGGCGCTTGCGCCTTGAAGCTCGACACGATGCAAACAATCGTTCTTCCAAATGTGGACGAGATCATTTCGCCGATGATCTTTTCGCTGCCGGTCCAATTGCTCGCCTATCATACGGCCGTGTTTGTGGGCACTGACGTCGATCAGCCGCGCAACCTGGCGAAATCAGTCACCGTCGAATAGGCCGGCGTTTCCGTAAGGGACGAATGACAGAGTTTAGATGACTTATCACTGCTGAGCATTTGGAGATCGACATGCCGCAAACGAAGATATTTGGCTTCTCCGGGAACATAACACGGCCGTCCACGACGCGCACATTCGTCGACCATATCGTCGGGCAACTGGCACTCAAAACGCGAGCTGTGGCACAGTCCTTCGATGTCGATGACCTTGGACTTTCCCTGTTGAAAGCCAAACGGCTGGACGACCTCAACGCTCAAGCACGCGGCGTCGTAGACCAGATGCTGGAGGCAGACGCCCTGGTCGTAGGCTCACCCACCTACAAGGGCAGTTACACGGGCCTATTCAAGCACTATTTCGATTTGCTCGACCCAACATCGCTGAGGGGCAAGCCTATCATCATCGCTGCGACGGGCGGTGGCGAGCGTCATTCGCTTGTCGTCGAACATCAGTTGCGCCCTCTGTTCGGGTTCTTTGAGGCACTTGCGATGCCGACCGCAATCTATGCCACCCGTAAGGACTTCGCCCACGGGGAGGTGATCTCCGAGGCCGTCCGCATGCGCGTCGGTCGGGCTGTCGAGGAAGCAGCCTGCGCAATAGGATGACCAGACGCGGCAAACGTCGGCGAAACAGGCTTTCTTGTCCCAAGCGAACCTTGCGAGGCAATTCAGGGATACTCAACGCCTCGCAGACAACTTTGGCTCTCTCTTTCGCTGATCCAATCGCGTGCCAGTGGCCTCAAAAGGCTAGGCTCTCCGCGGCCGTAGGTGGTCCTTTTATAGTTGGCGAGCGTGTCCGCTCCTGGCTGTATCCAGCAACTGATTGGCGATCTGTGACGGTGTCGCAGACAAAAACATGCTGCCTTGGATGGCGGAAAGCCCGAAATCACTGGTGCCCGAAATATGTTTCGAACAGTTCAGTTTTGTCACCTTTGAGATCGTCAGACATTTCAACTTTGCACCATGGCCGACATTCCAGCTTTTTGACGCCACAGTTAGGCGCGGATACCCGTGAACTGCGAGGAATTGCCATTTGAGAAAGCCGTCTATCCTATTCGCCGCCGTTCTTGCCTGTGCAGCACTCCAGCTTCCCTCCACCAATAGCATGGCCGAACAGGCCGCAGCACCCGCTCTCACCGTCTCTCTGACGACACCGTCACAACGGGACTGGCCGGAAACCGTTCCCGCGAGCGGCTGGCTGAAACCGTGGCAGGAAGCGATCATCGCCTCCGAGACGAGCGGCCTGCGCATAACCGACGTCCTGGTCGATGTCGGCTCCGTGGTTACGAAGGGGCAGACGCTGGCCCGGCTTTCGCAGGAGAGTGTGCTGGCAGACCTTCGCAAGCAGGAGGCGGCTGTCGTGACCGCCAAGGCAAATCTGACGAAGGCCAAGGCGAATGCGGATCGGGCGCGGCAGCTCAGCTCTTCCGGGGCTCTCTCCGACGAGAAAATCACTGAATATTTCGCCGACGAGCAGACGGCGACGGCAAGCTTGGCATCCGAGGAAGCCGCGCTCGACAGCGAAAAGATCAAGCTCGGGCAGACGACCATCACCGCCGTCGATGATGGCCTCATAACCTCGCGTTCCGCCAACCTCGGCGCGGTTGTCTCAACCGGCACCGAGCTGTTCCGCATGGTCCGTCAGCAGCGTGTCGAATGGCAGGCCGAAGTATCGGCGCGCTATCTGCCGCGCATCTCGGAAGGCTTGAGCGTTGCGATCAACGGGCCGGACGGGCATGCCATCGAAGGCAAGGTGAGGCTTGTCGGGCCTTCGGTCAGCACCGACACGAGCCGGACAATCGTCTATGTCGCGCTTCCAGCCGATGCCCGTCCGCGCACCGGCCTTTACGTCACGGGCAACATCGAATTGCAGACCACGCCGGCTCTGACCGTGCCCGAAACGGCGATCGTGTTCCGGGATGGCATCAGCTACGTCTTCGCGGCAGGCGAGGACAACCGGGTGCGCAGGGTTCGCGTGGAAACCGGCCGTCGCAACAATGGCGAGGTGGAAATCATCTCCGGCATAGATGCCTCGTCGAAGGTCGTGACCTCGGGCGGAGCCTTTCTGTCGGACAATGACCTCGTGAAGATTGCGGAGAAAAACTGATGAATTTCTCCGCCTTCTCGATCCGCAATCCGATACCAGCGATATTGCTGTTTGTGATGTTTGGATTTGGCGGGCTTTGGGCATTCAAACAGCTGGCGGTCCAGTACTTTCCGGACATGGACCTTCCGACCATTAGCGTCACCGCCACGCTCGATGGCGCTGCGCCGACGCAGCTTGAGACGGAGGTTGCCCGCACCATCGAGGACAGTCTCACCTCCGTGAGCCATCTCGATCATATTCTCACGACGATCACCGACGGCACCGTCTCGATCAAGGTTTCCTTCAAGCTGGAGAAAGACAGCGAAGCCGCCCTCAATGAGGTCCGCAATGCCGTCGACAGCGTCAAGGCCGACCTGCCGGCACAGATGGGAACGCCTATCGTTACGAAGGCCACCGTCCAAAGCTCCGCGCTTGTCACCTATGCCGTCCGCTCGGCCGCTCTCAACGAGACTGAATTGTCCTGGTTTGTCGACAACGATCTGACCAAGGCGCTGCTGTCGGTGCCGGGCGTCGGGCAGGTCAACCGCATCGGCGGGATCGACCGCGAGGTTCATGTCGATCTCGATCCGGCGACGATGGCATCGTTCGGAGTGACGGCAGCGACCGTATCGGCGCAGTTGAAGGCCGTCCAAGCCGACACGTCCGGCGGCCTCGGCGAAGTCGGCGGCTCTCGTCAGACATTGCGCACGCTCGGCGCCGTAGAGTCGGTCGAGGCTCTGAGGGAGCTCACTATACCTCTCGCCAATGGGCAGCAGGTCCGGCTCGACGATGTCGCATCCGTTACCGACAGCTTCGCGGAGCGCTCTTCGATGGCCCATCTTGACGGCAAGCCGGTGATTGCGGTCGAGATCAAGCGCTCGAACGGCTTTTCCGACAGCAGTGTTTCGGCCGACATTGACACGGCAATGAAAAAGTTCGCAGCGGCGCATCCAAATGTGCAGATCCATGCAGTCTACAGCATGATCGGGTCAATTCTCGACAATTATGATGGTTCGATGCACATGCTGTATGAGGGCGCGATCCTCGCAATCATCGTCGTCTGGTTCTTCCTTCGGGACTGGCGCGCAACGATCCTCTCGGCCGTGGCGCTGCCCTTGTCGGTCATCCCGACCTTCCTGGTCATGTACCTGGCAGGCTTCAGCCTGAACGTCGTCACCTTGCTGGCATTGTCGCTGGTGGTCGGAATCCTCGTCGACGATGCCATCGTCGAGATCGAAAACATTGCCCGCCACCTGCAAATGGGCAAGCGGCCGATCGATGCCGCGATGGAAGCGGCCAACGAAATCGGCCTTGCGGTCATCGCGACCACCTTCACGCTGGTCGCCGTCTTCTTGCCGACGGCATTCATGAGTGGCATACCGGGCCTCCTGTTCCGTCAATTCGGCATTACAGCGGCAGTCGCCGTCGTTGCCTCGCTTGTGGTTGCCCGTCTGCTCACCCCCATGATGGCGGCCTATTTCCTGAAGGCCCATCCGTCAGAGCAGAAGGATGGCCGCATCATGCGCGCCTATATGGCGATCGCGCAGGCAGCTCTTAATCACAGGAAGACCACGGTGGCGACGACCGCCGCTGTCGTCGCACTTTCGCTTGCCACCATCCCCCTCTTAAGAACGGGATACTTGCCGGCCGCCGACGACGCAAGGACGCAGATCACACTCACCCTGCAGCCCGGCGCCACTGTCGAGCAGACCGACGTCGCAACCAGGAAGGCCGCAGATATCGTCAGCAAGGTTCCCGACGTGACGCATGTGTATGCGGCTGTCGGCTCGGCATCCTCTGGCGGTGGTCGGAAGGCCTCCTCGAGCAGTGTCGGGTCTGCCGCGATCGTCGCCACGCTGACGCCCATTGATGAGCGCGACCGCAAGCAGTCGGAAATCGAAAACGATATCCGGCAGGCGCTCTCCGTCCTCCCCGGCGTGCGAGTCGCCGTCGGTATCGGCAACGGCACCAAGCTCGATATCACCCTTGCCAGCGACGACGCCAATGCGCTCGACAGCGCAAGCACGGCGCTGGAGGAGCAACTGCGCACGCTGCAGGGCATCGGCGCGGTGACATCGACGGCAGCCAGGCAGGCGCCGGAAATTCAGATCACGCCCGATTTTGCCCGCGCCGCAGCGCTCGGCGTGACGTCGAATGCGATCGCCAGCGCCGTGCGCGTGGCGACGAACGGAGAATATTCTTCCGATCTGCCGAAGCTCAACCTGCCGCAGCGGCAAATCCCGATCGTCGTCCGCTTCTCGCCTGAGACGCGCACCAATCTCGATGACATCAAGAACATGCGCGTCGCCGGCACCAACGGCAATGTCGATCTCGGATCGATCGCCGATATCCGCATCGGCGGCAGCCCTTCGGAGATCGACCGCATCGACCGCATGCGCAATGTCACCGTTTCCGTCGAACTCAACGGCCGCATTCTGGGCGACGTCAACCGCGAGGCGAAAGCGCTGCCGGCGCTCCAGCATCTGCCGCCGGGCGTTACCCTGGTGGAACACGGTGAACTTCAGCGCAGCTCCGAGCTGTTCCAGAGCTTTGCCCTCGCGATGGCGATCGGCGTGTTCTGCATCTATGCCGTGCTCGTCCTGCTGTTCCACGACTTCCTCCAGCCGTTGACGCTTCTGATGGCCCTGCCGCTCTCGCTCGGCGGTGCGCTGGTGCCGCTTGTGGTAACCGGCACCAGTTTCTCGATGCCCGCCGTCATCGGCCTTCTCATGCTCATGGGCGTGGTGACGAAGAACTCCATTCTGCTCATCGAATACGCGATCATGTCGCGTCGCCAAGGCATGTCCCGGTTCGATGCGCTCGTCGATGCCTGCCACAAGCGGGCGCGGCCGATCGTCATGACCACCATTGCCATGGCCTCGGGCATGCTGCCGGCTGCGCTCAGCCTGATGGGCGGAGATTCGAGCTTCCGGCAGCCGATGGCGATTGTGGTGATAGGCGGCGTGATGATATCGACGCTGCTCAGCCTCATCATTATCCCGGTCATCTTCACCTTCGTCGACGACCTGCAAAATTTGCTCAAATCGTTCAGTCGCCTGGCGCTTCGACGCCACGCGACCTGCTGGCGAGAGTCGGAGTTCAGTAATTTGCCGGGCGATCTCGGCGGCGACACGGGGAAATCCATCGAGATGATCTCATCTCAGCATAAAATCACCGAACCCATACCTTGATCGGGACTGCAGGCGTTTTTTGACATACGCTTTTCGTTGTCGATCAAATCTCGCCATCGGCCTTTACGCGACTCATCGACTCTGTGGCTGAGCCAATCGGCCGGCTTATCGCTGTCGGTGAGTTGATATTTTGCTTCACGCGGTCAAGCCCAAGCTAGGCTAGGCCGCTATCGTTTGACAAACGTCTACGGGAAGGAGACAGCGCCAGCATTTTCAGAGTCCGCAAAGAAGCATTACCCAGTCATGGATGACGGCACGGTCCTTCTGCCGTCGCCTCGTCTCTTCATTGTTGCACGACGCTAATTAAGCCCAGGCCGCCGCGACGCTCAGGAACCGCAGCCCATGGGGGGCCATGGGGGGCCATGAAAGCCCCCGAACCGCGGTAGTTTTACCAAGTACGTGGACC
The DNA here is from genome assembly GCF_029714285.1 of Rhizobium sp. CB3090. Classification (NCBI taxonomy): domain Bacteria; kingdom Pseudomonadati; phylum Pseudomonadota; class Alphaproteobacteria; order Hyphomicrobiales; family Rhizobiaceae; genus Rhizobium; species Rhizobium sp. CB3090. The sequence continues at coordinate 506,989 of NZ_CP121664.1, read as the reverse complement.
CTGTCGCACCGACCGCGCGCTGCAGCCAACGTTGCCGAACCCGCAGGCAATTCTGGTCGTCGAGGGAATGGTGAAAAGCGACAGATGCGCTGGAGCTGAGTAAGGGGCTATAGCTTCTAAATTCAGTCGACCATGCGCAAGGCCAATTTGTCGGGTAAGTTCCGTGTATTCTCGGCAGCGACCTTGACGACCGTGGCCGGCCTTGCAGCAACAGTCGGCTTTTCGGCAGGAACATAACCGGCGCCGATCGCGACGTTCAGAGAGATATAGTCGAGCGCGCTCTGCTGAACGGCCTGGGCGAGGCTTTCCTGTGCATCGGAAACCGAACGTTGCGCATCGAGAACGTCGAGCAGCGAGGAGGCGCCGTCCTTGTAGCTTACCGTCGAGAGGTCGAGAGCCTCCTGATAGGACTTCACCTGCGCCCGCAGTGCGGCAACCGTCTGGGCATCGCGGCTGACGGCCGACAGGGCGTTTTCGACCTGTTCGACACCAGACAGCACGGTCTGCTTCCAGACGATGTACTCTTCGCGGCTGGTGGATTCGGCACTCTTCACGTTGGCGCGCAACGCGCCGCCATCAAAGATCGGCAACGACAGGCTTGGGCCGAACGACCACGTCGTCAGGCTGCCGTTGTTCGACTTCGTATGGACATAGGACGGCGAAATCGAACCGCCGAGCGTGATCGTCGGAAAGAGCTGGGCTTCCGCCACGCCGATCTGAGCGGTCGCAGCAGCAAGGTTACGCTCGGCGACACGGATGTCGGGTCGGTTGCGGATGAGGTCAGCCGGGACGCCCGTATCGACGCGACCGCGGAATACCGGCTGGTTACCGCCGCCCTGCAACTGGGCGATGATGGTCTGCGACGGTACGTTCAGCAGGGTCGCGATATGATGCACCGCCTGACGATAGTTGATTTCGAGGCCCGGAATTTCAGACAGCGTCGAGTTGACGAGACCTTCGGCCTGGACGACGTCGAGGCGGGAAACGGCGCCGGCATCGAGCTGGAACTTGGTGAGTTCAAGCGTTTCGCGGCGAGATTTCAGGTTGTCCCGTGCGATCGAGACGCGGGCCTGGTAGTAGCGGACATTGACGTAGCTGTTTGCCAGATCCTGCAGATAGGTCAGGCGAGCCACGTCGACGTTGGAATAGGCCGCATCCAGCGATGCATTGTCGCTTTCCTTGGCGCGGCGGTATTGGCCCCACAGGTCAAGCAGCCACGAAGCCGTGACGTCGCCGCCGGTGGTATTTTCCGTTTCCCTCTTGTTGCGCTGGCTGCCCTTTTCGCCTCTGGTCTTATGACCGCCTGAAACGAGGAGGCTCGGCATTCCGCCGGCTGCGGACGAGACGACCTGCGCCTGCGCTTGATTGATGCGTTCCAGCGCCTGCTGGATATTGAGGTTTTCTGCAAGTCCCTGCTCAACCAAGCCGTTCAGCTTCCTATCGCCGAAGGCGGTCCACCATTGTGAACTCGAGACGTCGCCGTTGATCTTCGTACCGCCCTCCGAGAACTTGGCCGCGAGCGGCATTTCCGGTGGGTTATGATCGGGGCCGCTGACGCAACCTGCCAGAAGAAGCAGCAGGGCGGGGGCGGCAGTACGAATGGATACCATCACATTACCTACAATTGAATTACATGATCACTGTCTTAGGGAAACGTGACACCATGTGTGTCGGCGCTGATCTCTTCCGCCTTTAGTCATCCTTTAGTCATCCTGATGAACTGTAGGCCGTTGAGGTTCAGACAAAAATTGGAGGGGGTCGGTTGTAACAGGACATCGACGAGCGGAGCTGCTCGACGGACAAGGCAACGATCGGCACGCCGGCGTCCATGAGAGCCTCGCGCTACGCGCACGCCAGCAAGCATATGACTCTTCCTCAACTTGCAAATCTCTCGCAAGTACTCACCTCTGGGCGAGGATGAGATCGTTAAGCGATAACGACTTGCCACACCGAATGTCACCTCATCTGCATACGCATGCGACGCCCTTTCTTCGGCTTCATTCTTCTTCTGCGCTTGATAATGGCATGCGACTGATGGGAAAAATTGATTGTTCAGATCCCCCTCATCTGCGCCATGGATTACAGCTCCCGTGGCGTTGCACTCACGTTTGGAATTCGCGCATGGGAATTCGACATCCGAGGACGAGCCAATGTTGATCCTCACGATGCATGTTGATTTTGCCAAAGGCTCCAAGTCGCGCCACCAGTACTTGAGAAATCTTCCAGATGGATTGCGTAGAATCCAAACGGCGAGGCGGAAGCCGTAACTGGGATGGTTGCGGATGAAATGGCGCGGCTCATCGATCTTCCTCCGTCTAGGCGACTTCCGGGTGAGCCAAGCATTATTCGTGCCAAAGCAGAAATCTTCCCGCGCGAACGCAAGACTGAGAGTAGGCGCGATGACCTCCGGCAACGGATATGGACATAAAAAGTCGAGCGAAACGCCTCGCTCGGGGTCGGGCATGCGACACGCGATCGATTAGGGATGAAAACCCCAATCGAAAACACTCCCGCACCCGCCGCCGTTTATCAGTTGCACGTGCGCTCAAACGTCATCCCAACTAAGGGTCCAATGCTGTCTACTTCAACAGCGTATTTTTAAGAAACCGGCCTCACGACCTACATCCCATCGCCAAGCAAGTTGGTGAAGACTGACGAAATGCCAACAACGCAGTCGGCAATTGCACTTAGCCTTGTCCGACATCAGACAATGCTGGAATGCCGTCATCCAGCTAGATTCGACCTGTTTTGTTAAAATCAAAGGAATTTTTCGTCCGGCACGCATATTGCTTCTAATCCTCTGCTGACGGGTACAACCAAAGATAATCACGCGGAAATATCTAGATGCCAGTAGAAGACACTATGTCGCCAGTCCATTCTAACGCACGGCGTTCCAGTTCTGGGAAGACGCTTCTCCACCAAGCAACATCGGGGATGCCCAATGACTCGTACTAGAATGGAATCGTATATTCGTGCATTTGCCCTAAGCTTGGCTGCGTTGCTGTGTCTGATAACCGCGGAAGCGGCGGTCGGGGCTCCGCCGGGCCAAGCCGAGATCAGCGACTTCGTGCTGAACAATGGCTTGGAAGTGGTTGTCATACCTGACCACCGGGCGCCGGTCGTCACGCAGATCGTCCTTTACAAGGCCGGAAGTGCCGATGAGCCACCCGGCAAATCCGGCATCGCTCATTTCCTGGAGCATCTGATGTTCAAGGGTACGAAAGAGCACCCGACCGGCACCTTCGATACAAAGGTGGCGGAGATCGGCGGTGAGGAGAACGCCTCCACTTGGTCGGACTACACCGCCTACTTTCAAACTGTCACGCCAGCGGCGCTCGGGACGATGATGGAATTCGAGGCTGACCGGATGCGTAATCTCGTGCTTAGCGATGCGGTGATCTCGCCCGAGCGCGATGTCATACTCGAGGAGCGGCGCTCCCGCGTCGAAACCGATCCCGAGGAACTGCTCGAGGAGGAGATGCGAGCGACCCTCTATCAGAACCATCCTTACGGGCGCCCGGTGATCGGCTGGATGCACGAGATGGAAGGGCTCAATCGCGCAGACGCAGTAGGGTTCTACGATCGCTACTATGCGCCAAATAACGCGGTATTGGTCGTGGCAGGCGACGTGAGCGCTGCGACTGTGCGCAAGCTGGCGGAGGAAACATACGGGGCTATACCGCGCGGCTCGGACCTTCCTTCGCGCATTAGGCCGCAAGAACCGGAGCAGAACACCAAGCGGACAGTCGTGCTCACCGACTCTCGGGTGACTGTGCCGAGCTTCGAAGAGTGCTGGGTGGTGCCGTCCTACAGAACGGCCAAGCCGGGCGAAGCGGAGGCCCTTGATCTTCTGTCAGAAATTCTCGGCAGAGGAATGCGCAGCCGGGTCTATCGGGAACTCGTGGTGAAACAAGGAACAGCCTCCTCAGCCGGTGCCCACTTCCAGGGAACTTCGGTCGATCCATCCACTTTCACAATTTACGGCTCTCGCGGGGCGAGGCGAAGATCGAGGCGGTGACAGACGCGATGGACGCCGAAGTTCGGAAAATCATACGGGCCGGAGTTACGGATTTGGAGCTCGACAAGGCCAAAGATCGCCTCGTGCGCTCGATGATCTTCGCACGCGACAATCCCGCGAAGATGGCCATTGTCTACGGGGCTGCGGTCGCCACCGGCGGTACTGTGGAGGATGTGCAGGAATGGCAGGAGAGAATTCGTGCGGTAACGACGGCGCAGCTGCAGGCAGTTGCCGAGAAATATCTTAACCCGGATCAATCGGTGGCGGCATATCTGCTGCCGCGGGAAAACACGTCTTCAGGAGATTGAAAAGTCGATGGTGATGTTCAACGGACTGCGGCTCGGGGTGGCCAAACCGCTACTGGTCGCTCTTGTCTTGCTGGGCTTTGCGGCTGCGCCCGCGTGCGCGACGATCGCCATCCAGGAAGTCAGGACAGCGAGTGGGATCAAAGCGTGGCTGGTGGAAGATTATTCAGTTCCGATTGTCACCATTCGTTTCGCGTTCCGAGAAAGTGGCAGCACCCAAGATCCTCCTGGCAAGGAAGGCCTCGTCAACCTCACGACCGGATTGTTCGACGAGGGGGCCGGCGACCTTGACAGCAATACATTTCAGGAACGACTGGACGATGCTGGCGCTAAGATGCGCTTCAGCGCCAGCCGCGATACAATCTACGGCTCCATGCGTGCGCTTGCCGACAGGAAGGATAGTGCGTTCAATCTTCTTCGTCTGGCCATCGAACAGCCGCGCTTCGATCAATCGCCCGTCGATCGCATCCGTGCTCAGATCATCTCCGGCATCCTTGCGGAATCCAAGGATCCACAAAAGGCTGCGCAGGTCGCATGGGCGAAGGCGATCTACGGCGATCATCCATATTCCAACCCGGAAGAGGGCACAGAGCAATCTTTGGCCGCTATCACGATCTCAGATCTGAAGGCTTTTCATAAGCGGCTTTTCACCCGCGGCAACCTCGTCATCGCCGTGGCGGGAGCAATCGATGCCGACGCCCTCAAGCGCGATCTGGATCAGATATTCGGCGAGTTGCCGGCCGAACCGCACCTAACGCCAGTCATCGAAACCGCACCAAAGCTAGGGCAGGAAATTCGGATCGCCTTTGACTTGCCTCAGGTCCAGCTACGGCTAGCCTACCCGGGGATCAGCCGCGAGGATCCACAGTTTTTCGCAGCCTATCTTATGAACCAGACCTTGGGGGGTGGGGCCTTCACGTCCAGGCTCTGGAACGAAATGCGCGAGAAGCGAGGGTTCGCCTATGGCATCGGATCTACCCTCGTGACAAATGCCCATTCCGCGACGCTCGCAATCTATACCAGGGTCCGCCCAGATCGGGCCGCAGAGACGCTTTCCCTCATTCAAGCCGAGGTGAGCCAGATGGTAAAGGACGGCGTCAGCGAAAGAGAACTCGAAACTGCAAAGAAAAATACGATCGGCAGTTTTGCGATCAGCAACCTCAACTCATCCAGGGCTATTGCCGGCACTTTGGTCGAGATCCAGTTGGAAGATCTCGGGATAGACTATATCGAGCGGCGGGAACAGCTGATCCAGGCAGTAACCATTGACGACGTCCGCTCCGCCGCGAGACGGCTTCTCTCCGCCGACCCTGCCGTCATGATCGTCGGACCGCCGCAAGAAGGGCGCAAAAGATGATGGTCTATGGAGAAAGATCGAGGTAGATGCTGCCGGGTGCGCATCCGGCAGCAGGGCCACTTCATTGATTGGCGAAGGTCATCTTATGGTCGAACTATCGGGAACAACCAATCGTGTTCCCGTTGATGACGGCAATATTCGGATTGTTGAAGAAGACAAGATTAGCGATACCGGCCGCGGCCACCCTTGAGGCTGCGTTGTTGTTGCCATTTGAGATTGCGCCTCTTGCAATGCTCCAGTGACCGGCTGGGTTGTTGTCGAAATCGATCTGCCAGGGAAACACGCGGGGTTGATCGACAGTGAAGGCACCGACCGCTATGTCCGCATTCCCGACGAGAAGGTGGTGACCTGGTGCCGGCGGTGGGGTGATGTTGCCTAGATCGATCTTGATAATGCACTGGAAGGTAGGCAGTGCGGCTCTTGCGGCCGCGTCATCTGCATAATGGAAGAAAGACAAGCTTGGAGTAGCGCCACTCACTCCAAAATTCTTTTCGTCCCAGATCACATGACGGAGCGGATTGGCCACCACTCCGCGGTAGACGGAATAGGCGCTGGCGGGACTTTCTACAGCCAAGGCTGCCAGCATTGCAAATATGATTGAGATGACGCCACGGCGTTGCTTGTTGCTGTTCATAACGGTTCCTTTCGCGATAATTGGCAAACGCTCCGCTCTTAATGAAGACGCAGAGCGGCGCGTTCTGCCGGATCCGGTAGGCGTTGGAGCGAAAGCCCCGCTTTCGCCCTTTGAGGTGTTGTGAGAGACCAATGCTGGTCGCCTCCAGAACTGGATCAGGCCGCGGTCGATGCCGCTGGTGAGGGGAGGGTGCTCTCAAGCTGTTGCAGTTCGAGGGCTGTGCTCCAGACTGCGTTGCGACCTGCCCGAGGGTGACGGCGGCTTGCCAGCCGCCGTCGGTCCAAGATCAGGAAATTCTGATCAGATTTTCGATGTCGAGGACCGCCGTCCGGGACGTGAGCGATCCACCATAGGTGACCTCGACGGCGTTGGTCACATCTTGGATGTCCATCACGTCGCCGGTCTCATAATTGCCGAAGACAACCCAGTAATTCGGGTGTGGGGTAAAGACGGCCGTCATGTTGGGAGCCGCCTGGACAGCAAAGGTGCCCGAGCCGGACATGCCGATACCGACGGAAGTTTTGTCGGGTTCGACATTGGACAGCTGGTGGATGGTGAGCGAACCGAGCGCGCCACCGCCGCTTTGCTTGCCGAAGGTTGTCGCACTATACTGATCCTTCGTCAGTTGGATCAGGTTCTGGCGATCCGGATCGGCAGGCACGGTCTGCGTAGCCGAAAAATTGATGCCAGGCTGCAATAGCCCGGTTTCCGACCAGACGAAGCTGTATTCGATCTCCCATGTAAACGCTATGCGACTTCCCGGTGCGGTCGCACGGGCGAACCAGGCGAGCGAAAACACGTCGCCGGGAATCGTGGTCGGCGGGGCTTTCTGGAAGACCGCGAAGCTGCCATGAAGCTGCGAGTTGTTGATGCAGGTCAGGGAATATTTCATTTGCACTTCCTTTCGTTTGAGTATTGCCCGGTACCTAGGGTGTGACCGGCACCACCCGGGGCTGGAACGGTGCCGGTCTATCCCTCGCCGCGAGTGAAGGAAAAGCGGCGAGGGCTACCCGGCTCGCGACGTGGGGCCGGGAAGGTCGATCGGTTCAGGCGGTTTGGACGATCAGGTCGTCCGGCCCACGGTGATTTGTGTGCTGGCCGCGGGATCGCCGCTTTCCGGACCCTTTATGAAACAGATGTTCGTTGCGCGGCTCATGTCCGATTGATCGGACTTTGGAACCGGAAGGGTCTGCCAAAAATCAAAAGCAGCCGTTGGCGACAGGTCAGGTTCAAGGCTGAGCGAACCCAGGCTTTCTGGATCGCCTAAGGATCGGCGCAGGTCCGGCGATCAGGCCGATAAACCGTACGTCGAGGTTCCGGAAGCGAAAGTCACATGCGTGTTTTTCTTCGAGGTTTCGTTTTTCCGGACAAAGAAGACGGTGCCGTTGCTCAAGGGCGCTCTCACGCTATCGCCCAGCGAAACCTTTGTCTTCTGCGCACCGACGTGCGCCTTGCCACGAAAAGCCAGCAGGGTCAGCGCCCCGCTTCCGCCGATCGGTTGAGGATCTGAGGCTGCCCGGGCCGGACACGAGGGGCGCGATGATCTGCGTCTGTCTTAAGTGCGAGGCTTTTCAGTTTCGGCGGAAAGACGCTGAAATACCGTGTGGCCGGCGCGCTCGACCTGTTGATGACAGTCAGGCTTAAGTTGATTTCGCTTGCCACGGGTGCGTTGCCCGCGTGGGTGATTGCAATCGGTTTAGACATTGATCCGCTTCCTTTTAGAAGGCTGTCGCTCGGTTGTCCTTTTGAGTTGAGATGATCCTACGTGGCCCATCCGGGGGTGTCTGTGGGCTGGCGTTCCAAAAACTTGGACCAGCGTCCCGACGTTCGCAGCAAGACGTCATCTGCTGCCCAGTCCGGTCAGCCAACGTGCGAACGAGGCGCCACCCGGCGGCGGCAACAATGTGCCCAGCCCTAATCCCTCGCCCACCCCTGGTCCTTCGCCCAGCCGGGCGGCGGTCCGGGCAGCTCTCGGAGAAAGTCCAAAGGCTCGGCGAAACAGACGGCTGAAATGGGCCTCGTCTGCGAAACCCATTTCATAGGCGATGTCGGCGATGCGGCGGTCAGCATGGCGCGGATCGCAAAGAATGAGTAGGCAGCGTCTGAGACGGCGGCGGCGGATATAGGTCTCGACACCGCCTTCTGTCCCAAATTGGCGATAGAGTTGGCTGCGGGAAACACCCAGCTCCCGGGTCAACCCGGCCGGGCTCAAGTCACGGCGATGCAGGTTTTCCTCGATGTGGCGGCGTAGGCGGCGCGAGAGGTTGCCCCTTGCGTCCCTTGGTGTAACCGCAGCACCCGGTCCCAGCGATGACGCGAGCAGATCAGGTACGGAGGCCCCGAGAGCGAGCAACTCGCCGGCGGACAGGCTGCGTGCGGCCCCGCACAACGCTTCCAGAAACGTGCGCAGAATTATGCCCATCGCGGCGTCCTTGGTAAGGATCCGGCCGGGAATCGGCTGCACCGGCGCGACTGCCGATGGAAGCAAGGTGCGCGGAAGGATTAAGTGCATCGTCTCTGCCGCTTTCATGGCAAAAGCCATTGGCGCCGAGAGATCCAGCACGGCCACGTCGCCCGGACATAGCCTCCGGGCAGCAGGGGGGGCCAGCGTGACAGCGCCACGCAGCAGGCAGGAAATGACAATGTGGTCGATGTCATCATGTGCAAGGCGGGCCGGCGTCCGCCGATATCGCCCGCCGTCGACAACGCTCCGGCAAAGCAGAAACGTGCCGAAGTGATGGACTATGAGACTGGCCTCGAACCCGCCGGATGGCGATTTATCCGGCAGGAAACTGTCGAACAGTACAATGAGAAGAGAACGCCATGCCTCAAAGGGAAAGCGATTACCCGCCGTGGCAAAATGAAAGCTCGGGACTGCACTTTCTCCGCTCGTCGCAGAGGTGAGTTCGTCCGATGTATGCACAGGTCCCTCCCCAAACGGAAGAGGCATAGTTGCAGCTAACGATTTGATTTTGCAAACGTATAAACATATTCAGTTTATACATTTTAGATATTTCTTTATTAATGGCGCGGTGATCTGCAGGACTGTTGCGCCGCAGACCGTCTCCGGGAGACAGTGACAAACCGTCATGGAAATACGTCTATACGTCTGCTCCTGGGAACTTTGTTCAAACGCGAAGCCTTCCGCAGCATCGACAGCATGCGATAAGGCATTGGCATGTCCTTTGTTTCAACACTTATCGAAGAGGGCGTGGGTCTTCAGCGGACAAGCTGGTCAAATAGAGGAGTGAACGCAACGCCGCTGATATGCCCTATAGTGCGAGTCTTTTGAAGACTAACTTGCATGCTGCGCAAACTCAAATCGTACTCGGAATAGCTGCTCTTCTCCTGGGGCGAGGTTGACATTATAGTCCCGCTCGTCAAATGGGATGCGTCTGCCCTCCATGTCACCGTGACCCGTACATGGTTCCAACGCGAGGAAGTCTTGCTGTGGGAGAGACCATACAACCCAGTGACGTGCATCTGGCGCGTCAATTCTAATGGTGGCCTTTTCCCCAACAAGCGACAGCCATTTACTGTTTGCATTCAAAAAACAAAGGGCTTCATTTTGGAAAAGGCTTTCGTTTAGATGAAGGTACCGTCCGTTGAGGGAAATTTTCCGTTGACTACCTTGAATGAGACCTTCGGAAGATATGCATGGGACGAGAGGGGATTCCAATTTCTCGAATTGCAGCCGCCAGGTATCTTTGCGCGCAGACGATAACGGCCATCTAAATCCTGGATGTATTCCGATCGAATAAGGCAAGAACGAGCTGGAGGTGTTTTTTACGGAAATATCGATGTTCAGTCGACTATCTACAATCTTATACGCAATTCTGAAAATAAAACCAAATGGATACATTGTTTTCGTGAATTCATCGTCAGATGTTTCTAAAGTCACCTCGCTTTCTGAGATGGAAACCACGTCAAATTCCTGCATGCTGATGAAGCCGTGAACGGGCATCGGATAAGGTTGCCCTTTTATTTCGACAAGTGAAGACTCACTCCATCCGCATGAAGGAAACATCAGGGGGCAAGCTTGGTTCCAACCTGGGGGGCGCCGCGACCAGAGGAGGTCGTTTGCACCGACCTGCCACCCAATTAGCTCTGCTCCTTTTCGGTTGATAACTGCCTGTGCAATACCGGAACGAATAGCGACAGCATCGTGCATGAATGTTGTTACCTTAAAACCTTCAGAATCGTCAGACGGGCAATACTTTCCTTCTACAATCGTCACGCGGCTGAATTAAGAAAAAGAAGCCGTGACTTTTCATGCGTCCTTTGTGTGTCAGTGCTATTTGAAAGGTGCGGCACCTCAGGCGCATCTGCTCAGCATTTCACATTCGCGCGCCAGCAAATTCGCGGAGTTCGGTAGCAGATGCCACCGGCCGAAGCGAGTTCGTGGCCGCTTCGCCCGCAAGCAGACATGCCGTTTTGGCGGTGTGCTGGTTGCGGCGCTTCCGTGGGTGTAGACTGTCGACACTGTTGCATGTTCATGCAAGGCAACGATGATGGGCACCCCCGCGCTCGACCGAAAGCTGCTCGCGATCCTCGCAGCGGATATGGTCGGCTACTCGAAGGCGATGGAGGCCGACGAGGCCGGCACCATCAAGCGGCTGAAGGCGATCCGCGTCGAGCTGATCAATCCCGCCATTTCCGAGCGCCATGGCACCGTCATCAAGCTGATGGGCGATGGCGCACTCGTCGCATTCGACAGCGTGGTGGATGCGGTTGCCTGTGCTGCGGCGTTTCAAAATGCCGTGGCGGCGCGCAATGCCGGCCTGCCGGAGCCCGAGCGCATCATATTCCGCGTCGGGATCAATCTCGGCGATGTCGCCTTGGTCGATGGCGATGTCTATGGGGACGGGGTGAATGTCGCCGCGCGGCTGGAGCATCTGGCCGAACCGGGCGGCGTGGTGGTGTCGGGCACGGCATATGATCATCTTCAGGGCAAACTCGATTGGCCGCTCGATTTCGCCGGCGAGCAGCAGGTCAAAAACATCAGCCGCCCGGTGCGGATGTATCGGTTGAGGCTCGACGGCAAACGGGTGCGTCGCCCGCTTCTCGCAATGATGCCGCGCTGGATTGGGACAACTGCAGCGGCGATCGTCGTTTTGGCTCTGGCAGGCGGCGGGGCCGCCTGGTGGTTCCTGCAGCCGGAGCCTCTGATCGGCAAGCCGTCGGTGGCGGTGCTGCCCTTTGAAAATTACGGTGGCGACGAAGCGAGCGGCCGTCTCGCCGATGGCCTGACCGAGGACGTCATCACCGACCTCGCGCGGTTTCCCGAATTCGAGGTGGTGGCGCGAAATTCGACGGAAGCCTATAAGGGCAAGCCGGTGGATCCCCTCCAGGTCGCAACTGCGCTCCATGTCGGCTTTGTCATGGAAGGCTCGATCCAGCGGCAGAGTGGCCGGGTGCGGATCACGGCGCAGTTGATCGATGCCAAAACCGGCCGCCATCTTTGGTCGGAAAACTGGGACCGGCCCGCCGAGGACGTGTTCGCCGTTCAGACCGAAATCGCAGAGCAGGTCGCCAACCGCCTCGGCGGCGGCGTCGGGCTGATTCAAGAGGCCGGGCGGGCCGCAGCCAAACGCAAACGGCCCGACAACCTTAACGCCTATGATTACTACCTGCTCGGATCAGAGAAGATCGAAAAGCTCACCAAGGCCGATGATGAGGAGGCCATCACCTTTCTCAACCGCGCCGTCGAGCTGGACCCGGGGCTGGCGCGGGCCTGGGTAGAACTTTACCACGCGCATGATCTGATGGGTGTGTTCGGCGTCGATCCCGAGGGCAACCGCAAGGTGGCCGCCGAGGTGGCCGAACGCGCGGTGCGCCTTGATCCACGCGACGCCGAAGCCCACGCAGTGTTTGCGATGAGCCTTGCCAATAGAGGCGACATGGGCCGCGCCAAGTCCGAATTCGACACCGCCCTTCGCCTGGCTCCGGGCTCGTCCGAAATCCTGACGTTCTATAGCGGCTTTGCCGCACGCTTCAACGAACCCGAACGCGGCGCTCAAATGGTCGACAAGGTCATGCGGCTCGACCCGAACTATCCGATGTGGGCCTCCAACTTCTTCGCACCCGCCTATTTCATGGCGGGGCGGTATGACGAGGCGGTGACGATGCTGGAGCGCATGACGCCCAACAACTACCAAAGATGGACCTGGGTCGTCCGCAGCAGCTCGCTTGCGGCACTGGGGCGAACCGATGAGGCGAAAGCTTCAGCCATGGAAGCTCTCAAGCAGCACCCTGAATTAACCATCGAGAGCATGATCAATGAACCCGGCCTCAGCACAATCGAACGCAACCGATTCATAGAGACGATGCCACTCGCCGGCTTCCCGGCATGCGGCAAGCCCGAGGCGCTGGCGAAACTCGCCAAACCTATGCGACTGCCGGAATGCGCGGCGGAGAAGGCGAACCCTCTCGGGCAGCCATAGAACAGTGCAACACGCTTGCGAGCCGCTGGTGGCTGTTGCTGCATAAGACCGCAAATTCGGGTCACTGAAATAGCGGTGAGAGGCATTCGACGCTTGGCAGTCTGGTCGATTGCGGGTTTGGGTGGAAAAGGAAATGAGGTTCTCCGCGAACGAGGAGACAGGGGTCGTCGTAAGTCGTGTGGTGAGATCATCCTTGTTTGACACCCATATGAAGTGCCTTGTCCAGCGCCGGTATCTTTTCGGAGATAAATTCAATTTGCTGCCAGCAGGCCGCCGCAGAAGACCTGGGGGCAACCTCCGCCAGATCGGGAAAGGTCGCGATAAGCTCATTCATGATGTGTGTTCGGTCGCTAGAAGGAAGAATGATGCCTCCGCACTTCGTCAGATGTTCACGTATGTATTGACTGCCTGCGTTGCGGACGGCCCGCGCACTTGGACCGCATCGGCTTGCTTGTCCCCGCTGTTGGCACTCACAAATCGCACCGTTGGTGGTTACGCGGCTTCTGCAATGGCCTCGGCGCGGTAGAATCGTTCTCTTGGCGACGAACGGCTTTCAACAGGAAGGCTGATCGATTAGTTTGACCTCACGACCGTTTTACCGATCTCCCACACTGCTTGCCATCGCCACCACGCGGGTGGATCTTGGTGATAAACTGTATGCGGCGTCCACGCCCCATCGATTTTTCAGTTGCGGCAACCTGAGGCCGATTTTCGGCCGTCAAATGAGCTCACCGAAGAGTACCTGACGAGCTCATTGTGAGGGCTTGGTGCGGGCGGCATGGGCCCATGGCATCAGGGCATCGATGTCTTCGGCGAGGTGGCCGTTTGCGAGGCGGGTGAAGAGGTCGCACAGATAGGCGTAGGGTTCAACGCTGTTCATTTTACAAGTGCCGATCAGGCTGGCAAACCGGGCCCAGTTGCGGCCCCTTCATCGTGCCCCGCAAAGAGCGCATTGCGGCGATTCATGGCGGGTCGGCGGATCGCGTTTTCCACCAGGTTGGAGTCGATATCGACGTGGCCGTCGTCCAGGAACAGCCGGAATCCGGCCTGTCGCGTCAGCATATAGGCCAGGGCTTTTCCGAGGTCAGACTTGCGTGAGACGCGCTTGGCTTGCGCTGCCAGCCAGGTGAAGAACTCGTCCACCAGCGGGAGGGACAGGTCCTGTCGAACTGCCCGGCGATGCTCGTGATCGCAACCCCGGATACGGCCTTCGATCTTGTAGAGCGCGGCGATCCGCACCAGCGCCTCGTCGACGATCGGCGATCCACTCTTTGGCGTGGCCTTGATCAGCTTTCTGCGCCCGTGCGCCCAACTTGCGTCAGGCAAGTCCCGGAACGGGGGATGAATACGAAAGGAGGTGAGAGCCGAACAGAAACCGTTCGCAGCGATCCAGCGGGTTCAACGCCCGTCCGGCAAAGGCGCAGCCCGCCAGCCGGAAGCGAGTCTTGCATGGATGGCGGCAACGTCATTCGTGAAGCGTAGACAGCGGATGATGAAGCGGCGGGGTAAGCCCCGATATCATGGTTTGTGACGACGCCTTCGGAGTGTTGGGACCGGGGGCAGCATCCGACTTGCCGGTATTGGCGAGGCAGGCGGGGTCGTCCGGGGTCTTGGGCCACCGCAAAGTCATGGGATGGATCGCCGGGGAACCTGAGAGATCCCACTCACGCCCAAGGAAGCAATGCCGGAAACGGGGTGCCGGCTGACATAAAAGACTCCCGGCCCTACGACAGCCCTGCATGTCGGAGGGAGCGCCTCGGCGGACACAAATATGCAGGGCCGCATGGACCCGGAAGGCGAAGCAATAAGCCGACGGGCAAGCGTGAGCGGGAAGTCGTAGCACCCTCATATTACCAATGAGCGCGGGGAACCGTGTCCGGCGGGACCCGAAGGAGGAAAGGGGGGTGTCACGGAACCAGAACCACTGACAGGAAACATCGGAGGGGACCCTGAGCCCTACAAACGTGTACACGAAACGGCAGTGGATAGCCGAACAGGCGAGGGAGCACCCGGAGAGGGTGTTCACATCCTTGCACCATCTGATTGATCTCGACTGGATGTTCGAGGCGTGGGCTCTGACGCGCAAGGATGGCGCGGCGGGCATCGACGGTCGCACGGCTGACGACTATGAGAAGGATCTCGGGGCGAATCTTGAAAGCCTCCGGATCCGGATGATGTCGGGCAGTTACCGCGCACCCCCGGTGCGACGCCACTACATCCCCAAGGCCGATGGGTCCCGGCGACCTCTGGGCATCCCGACCGTCGAAGATAAAGTGGCGCAACGGGCAATCGTGATGCTGCTGGAGCCGATCTACGAGGAGGACTTTCTGGACTGCTCGTTCGGGTTCCGGCCGGAACGGTCGGCGCATGACGCCATCCGCACCTTGCGCGATGGCATCATGGACACCGGTCAGCGATGGGTGATCGACGCGGATATCTCGAAGTATTTCGATAGCATCGACCACGGGCATCTACGCAGCTTTCTCGACCTGAGGATCAGAGACGGCGTCATCAGACGCATGATTGACAAGTGGTTGAACGCGGGGGTGCTGGACCAGGGCACCCTGAGCCGATCGGTAGCTGGAACTCCACAAGGCGGAGTGATCAGTCCGCTTCTCGCGAACATCTTCCTCCACCATGTGCTGGACAGGTGGTACGTGGAGGTGGCGAAGCCTCGCCTAAAACGGAGGTGCCAGATGGTGCGGTATGCTGACGACTTCGTCATGAGCTTCGAGGATTACCTGGACGGCCGGCGTATGCTGGCCGTGCTGGGCAGGCGTTTCGAGCGGTATGGGCTCCGGCTCCATCCCGACAAGACGCGCTATGTGGACTTCCGTTTCCGGCGCCCGCATGGGCGGCACCCGGCAACGAGTGCCACCAGTTTCAACTTTCTCGGCTTCACCCATGTCTGGGGGCAGTCGCGGAAGGGGAAGCCGGTGGTGCGGCAGGTCACGGCCAAGGATCGGTTTGCGCGAGCCTTACGGGCAGTCAGGGAATGGTGCCTCAAACACCTGCACCTGTCGCTCACGGTTCAGCACCGACATCTGACCCGGATGATGCGAGGCCACTACGCCTACTATGGGATCACGGGCAATGGACGGCGTCTGAGGTGGTATCACCATCAGGTCGAGCGCATCTGGAAAAGCGGGCTCTCACGCCGCAGCCGATCTGGAAAGCCGAACTGGAATCGGATGGCGCAGGTCCTTGACCGGTTTCCCTTGCCTTCAACCCGGATCGTACATCAGTGGAGCCGTCCCTGAGCGAAACTGGACTGTGAGGAACCGGATGCGGGAAATCTGCACGTCCGGATCTGTGAGGGGCGGGGCTCGGTAACGACCCCGCCTACTCGGCAGAAAGCCAGCTTCAATGGATCGCCACCCATCCGGTCCGACGTGGCGAGGTGAGAGTAACCACCGTAGGCATCCACCTGGATTGTCCCGTTGAACCCGTCGAGGATTTCAGCGGCATATTCGCCTTTACGCCCGGGCCGATAATGGAACACCACGCCCGGCGGCGCAGAACCGTTCCAGCCGCGGTCGTCACGCAACACGGCCCAGAGATAGCCGGTCTTCGTCTTGCCTCGCCCCGGATCAAGAACCGGAGCTGTTGTCTCGTCGACATAGAGCCGCGTGCTTTCAAACAGCAGCCTTTCGGCCATGTGGTCGACCACCGGTGCGATTTCGCTGCCCGTGCGCCCAAGCCAATCGGAAAGGACCGTGCGGTCGATCGGCACCCCGTGTCGCGCCATGACCTCGGCCTGCCGGTTGAGCGGCATATGTTCGGAATGCTTGGAGACGGCAATCTCAGCCAGAAGGGCTTCCGTCGGCCAGCTCCCTTCCAAGAGATGCGCCGGCGCTCTGGCCTGGACGACGCCCGTTCGACCCTTGGGGCAGGCGTATTTCGGGCGGATCGTGACGATCACCTCGTAGCGTGCCGGAATCCGGTCGAGCCGTTCCGTCCGGTCTTCGCCGATCCGGACCATGTTGCCGCAACCGCAGGGGCAAACGATGCTCTCGGGCTCGATCACTCTCTCGACCCGCGGCAGGTGTTCGGGCAGTGCACGGGCCTTACGCTCCTTGCGAGGGGCGGCCTTGTCCGGATCGGATGCGCTGGCTTCGATCTTTTTCTCGACGGCGGCGATCCGCGCCTGTGTTTCGGCAATCGCCGTTTCAAGGTCTTCCAGCGCCAGTTCCATCTGCGCCGGATCGAGCTTTTCCGATTTCGGCCCGAACTTGGTGCGCCGATAGTCGTGAACCTGACACTCAAGCTTCTCGATCAGTTCCTTCAACTCGGCGATGAAGGCGTCCTTTTCGGCCACCACAGCCTGCTCATGCTGACGTGCAGCACGCTCGACCGACAGTTCGAACTGCATCGCCGCAAAGGCTTTGACCACCTCGGGCGGAAGGTCCGGAAACAGGCTGAGATCAAGGGGCGACGACATGCGGCCTTATAGCAAGGCAGCACAAAAAAGCCAAATAAAACAATGCAAAGACGGCCGGATATTCACCCTGCCGCCGACGGCGCGATCACCCGTTGCGCCATGACCCGTCGCCAGTCAAGACCTTCGAACAAAGCCTCATATTGAGCCCTGGAAAGACGCATCGTCCCATCCTGAACCTTGGGCCAGGCAAAGTTTCCATGTTCAAGAATTTTGTAGGTTAGCACCATTCCGGTGCCATCCCATACCAGGATTTTCAGGCGATCACCGCGCTTCGACCGGAAGATCACCGTCACCCCGGAATGCGGATCGAGCTTCAACTCGGTCTGCACCATCAGAGCCAGCGCCTGATGCCCACAGCGGAAGTCCACCGGCCGCGTTGCAATCAGGATCGGCAGTCGTTGGCCCGCGACGATCATGCCGTCCCTCGCATGGCTCGCACCAGAGCCGCCACACGTTCAACCGGCACATCGCCGGGAACCCGCATCACAACATCCGGGCCGATCTCCAACGTCAAGACCGACGAAACCGCCGCCGGCAGCGGCGGCGCCAAAACATTCACAGCCGCGCTCGGCTCTGCCGCAATCGCCAAAGGCACAAATGCAGGCTCGGCATCGCCGCTCTCCGACTGGCCCGACATAGTCTCAAAAGGCAACGCCAGAATGCCCTCGCGCACTTGCCGGCGCCACAAGGAAAGCTGGTGCGCAACAACGTCATGACGGCGCGCGACATCAACAACACGAACACCAGGCTCAAGGCTTTCCGCCACGATCCGCGCCTTCACATCATCCGGCCAACGCCGGTTTCCGCGGCGCGGCTCGACAACTTCGTAGCGCCCAACAAATCCATCATCTGCCATGCAAATCTCCAGATAGTCCTGGAAACCTTCTCGCACACGCGGCAAGCCTCAAAATACAGCCAATTCAATGGGGCGGAGACGGCGCTTACGATAAACTCGAGCGATCGTCCGTGCTTCAGGCTCTTGTAATGGGCAATGGGTTCCGTCTGGACCTGCCGTGAGGGCTCCTCATCGAACCTGGAGGATGGTAGAAATCCAAATCAATGATTTAGCACCTGTCGGCAGAGCAGGCTTTCCCGCGTCCCGAGCTGGCGATGTCAGCGAATTAATCCTGCTTTTCATCACCACTTGAATGTCTTCCGCCCAGTGCGGCTGAGATCGCCGGTCACCTGAGGTGGCCTTGTTGGCCGGACGTAGCCAATCCCTTTCGGCCGTCGTCGAAATGCGGGCGTCAGGCCCCACGATCGCGCAGTGTGGAGGGTGGAGGAGATTCCCGCGTCCAGCATATACGGCGCGATTTGTCCGTAACCCGATGCGACGTCGAGTGGCGTCCCATGGTCCATGCGCTCTATGAGGTAAAGCTCGATTGCGTCCCTGCCGAACCGATCTCGCCAGGCAAGCCTTTTGTGCCCGTCGACGGTTTTCAGCGACGAGGGATTGAGCGGGACGTCATGGACGCCGCTCCACTGAGTTATGATCGCACTGGCGTTCGCTTGTGCGACCGTCCCGTCACTTGTGCCGTGCCACACCGAAATCGTCGGCCAGGGACCTATATGAGGCGAGGCTTCGGCCAACCGTTCTTGCAGCCATTCCTCATTGGGGATGCCGTGCCCACGCATGCGATCGAAGGCTGCCGGTACTGATGTAGCAACGGCATAAGGAAGGCCAGCGATGATTGCGCCACCGGCAAAGGTCTCGGGATAGGCACAAAGGGCGGCGTTCGCCATCGCGCCGCCCGCCGACAGTCCGGTGATATAAATTCGATCACGGTTGATGCCATGCTCGGTGGTCATGGTCTCCACCATCTGCCATATGGAGTGCACCTCTCCCTGGCCTCGGCGAATATCGCCTAAGTTGAACCAGTTAAAACATAGCTTGGGATTGTTCGGGGGAATCTGTTCCGGGTAAAGCACGGCGAATCCGAAATCCTCTGCGACTTTCGACCACCCCGCGGCTTGATCATAGCCAGCAGCATTCTGCCCACATCCATGGAGAACCACCACCAACGCCGGCGCCTTCGTCAGGCCTTCGGGAACATAGTACCACGCTTGCAACGCTCCGGGGTTTGAACCGAAGCTTTGCAGCCGGGACAGCGTCGCCGGCCCCGGAGCGGCGGCGCTCCTTTTATGAGATCTAACAACTCGTTTAAATCCGTCTAAAAGGAATCGCATATCGCCCCCTTGTTGTCGCCGGAGGCGATCATGGACACGTAGCAAGATGCTCTTCGTGCTGCATTGCACAATACGCTAGTTCGGCCGCTTTGTCCTACTAATATGACGTATCCGCCTAAACTCAACGGAACGCACGCCGACTTTGATAAAGCTTTGTGAGTAGATTTTGTCCTTAACCTCGGGGCCGCGCGCGCTACGCTGGCTAATCGAAATCGGCGCAGGATGCTTACCCATCAAGCGGTGCGCGTTCGTCCGAATAAGGTCAGCAGATGATTGACAGATACGGCGACCTTGTCGATGCCGCGGATGCCCTATGAATATTGACTCTGCAAAGCTTCAAAATCGTTTGCCACGATTTCGCACCCAGAAGCCCTATCCCTCCTGCATAGCACCATCATACGTTTTCCGGCCGTTCCTCTGGCACGATATTTGCGAGAAAGATCCGCTGTGGTCCGTGTTAACGGCCCCAGCGCAATCTAATTCGAATGACAATCGACCAGGCATTTACGACGAGACAAACAATAAGTGGAGACTGCTTTGAAGGATGTTTCGAAACACGCGCAGACGGCACTTGCCGTGCTGAGGATCGTTACCGCGCTACTATTCATCGAACATGGCACCATGAAGCTATTTAGCTTCCCTTCAGACGGCGTGGCCGGAACAGAAGGTTTAGGTGGTTTATCACCCTTCATGTTGACTGCGGGTCTTCTGGAGGTGATCGGCGGCCTGGCTGTTCTGGTGGGCGTTCTGACGAGACCGGTCGCCATTCTTTTGTCAGGTCAAATGGCCGTCGCCTATTGGATGATACATTTGCCGGGCAATAGCATCTTTCCCGTGCTTAATGGCGGCGATGCCGCGATCCTATTTTGCTTCGTGTTCCTCTACCTGGCTTTGGCCGGTCCGGGAGCGTGGAGCCTTGACGCCAAGATCAAAGTGATATGATCGGGGCTTCGTGACCTCAAGGGGTCCGACAATAACCTTAAATGACTGGGCACAAAGCGATCCAAATTGCGTGGAGACTATGGGTGAACCCGTGGTTGCTGCGCAGAGATCTTGCCGCTATTTTGATGATGTCCCAGGGAGTGGTGTAGCTTCGGCGTTCGCCGTGCCTTCCGGGCAGAGCCGGGACTGGATCAGCTTGCCGCAGCAGGCAGGCTGATGATTGGATCATCGCTCATTGTGGCGATGGTCTCAAGGGTCATGTATCGGGAGCGCTGTACGGCCCATTCGTCATTCTGTTCGAGGAGCAACGCGCCGACGAGCCTGACGATGGCGTCCTCGTTTGGGAATATGCCGACAACCTCGGTTCGGCGCTTGATCTCGCCGTTCAGTCGCTCGATAGGGTTGGTGCTGTGCAGCTTCGTCCAGTGCTGACGGGGAAAGGTCATGTAGGCCAGCACGTCTTCTTCGGCACTGTCCATGAGGGTGGCAAGCTTCGGTACTTTCGGCCTGATCTGATCGGCGACATTGCGCCATTGCTGGCTGGCGGCCTCTGGTGTGTCCTGGGCAAAGGCCGTGGCGATGAAGGCGGAGACCACCCGTCGACCGCTCTTTCCGGCATGGGCGAGCGCATTGCGCATGAAGTGGACCCGGCATCGCTGCCAGGTCGCGGAGAGAACCTTCGAAACGGCGGCCTTGATGCCCTCATGCGCATCGGAGACGACCAGCTTGACGCCGCGCAAACCCCGCCGTGTCAGCTTGCGCAGGAACTCCGTCCAGATCGGCTCGGCCTCGGAGGTGCCGATCTCCATACCCAGGACCTCGCGCCGCCCATCGGTGTTGACGCCGACGGCGATAATGACGGCGACCGAGACGATGCGGCCACCGCGGCGGACCTTCAGATACGTGGCGTCGATCCACAGATAGGGCCAGTCGCCCTCGATGGGCCTTTCAAGGAAGGCCTTTACCTTGTCGTCGATCTCCTCACACAGGCGGGAAACCTGGCTTTTGGAGATGCCGCTCATGCCCATCGCCTTGACCAGATCGTCGACGGAGCGGGTCGAAACGCCTTGGATGTAAGCCTCTTGAATTACGGCGGTCAGAGCCTTCTCGGCCATGCGACGCGGCTCGAGAAAGCTCGGGAAATAGGTGCCGGTACGAAGCTTCGGGATACGCAGCTCCACGGTCCCGGCCCGTGTCTCCCAGTCGCGCTCGCGGTAGCCGTTGCGCTGGGTAAGCCGAAAGGCGTTCTTCTCGCCGTAGCTCGCGCCGGTCTTCGCACCGACCTCCAGCTCCATAAGCTTCTCGGCGGCAAACCCGATCATCTCGCGAAGCAAATCGGCGTCGGCGCTCTTCTCAACAAGCGAGCGCAGGTTCATCATCTCGTCGGTCATCGGTGGTCTTTCCATCAGGTTGGTCTTCGACAAACCGACCCTACCGGAAAAACACTGATGGCCACCGCTACCCTGCTACACCACTCCCTGGGACATCATCGCTATTTTCGCAAATGTCGGGCAGCCACCGCCCTTTGTCGCATTTGTCGAGATCGCGACGAGTGGTTCGGCCCTCTCTCCTCCACGCAGCTGCTAAGCCACCGGGACCGCAAGCAGAAACCCGCTTTGAGGCGTACTCACAGTTGGCATGAAGTTTGCGTATCCTCGTTGGCGACCAGAAGCAACAAAACCATGTGATGTCGGGTCATGAAACGAGTGGAACGGCGGGCAAATGCCAGATCTATTTCAAATCCGCATCCCACGAAATAGTCACGCATGGCCGACGGGCGGCAGTACAAACCCCGACTTCGCCAAGATCGTCGCGGTTCCTGTCGACATCGTCGGTGACACCAACGTCAAGAAGGAGAAAAACGCAATGACCAAGGTTTCAGAAAGATCCTTTGAAACTATCGAAAACTTAGCATCGTCGCCTCTCAAGATGGCCGATCAGATCGGCGACGCCGTAGAAAAGGGGAACAAACAGTTGGCCGAGGTCTTTTTGAAATTTGCCTCGAGCACTGAAGAGAGCCAGAAAATACTCACCCCGGTCTTCGAAACTACGAAACAGGTCGGGTACGAATTTTCACGAAAGACGGTCGCCGCACTGAAGGCCAATACCGAGGCCGGCTTCTCGCATTTACAAGCATTGCTGAGCGCAACTTCGCCATCGCAGGTCCTCGAACTGCAGTCGAGCTTCCTGCACAAACGCGTAGAAGCAAGTATTGAGAACGCCAAGGAATTCGGGGCGCTGGCTACCAAGGCGGCGGCGGAGATTTCAAAGCCGATCAGGGATGCGTCTGACAAAGTTTTGACGGACCTCCAGGCGAGGTAGAGCGGCGCCGTACTAAAACACCGACGGTGGGAGCTGTTGGTGTATACCGTGCTCAATCAGGTCTATTGAGATCGGCGGCGCCGATCGACGGATCGTGATCCAAGCTTCTTCTGACGAAGTTTAAGCACGATTTAAATTATCTTGACGGATTGCGATTACGGCGGCGATCACACCAAAGCCAGTCTGGTGATCGCGCTCAATATCGGCATGGGCCTTCTCAGAAGCTATGAAATCGTGGAAACGGTGAGCTAACGGCGGGTTGTTTCGAGTGAGTGAGTCCGTCCTGTCAGTGTAAGGCCTTGTCGAGCCACCAAGGCAAGAACGGACCCACGAACATCGCTCTCGTGGAAATCAGAGCAGGGTCCAAAGCTTTCAGCTCTGGCGATGTGAATGTGAGCGCGAGCTGCTGTGAAAGCCGACGGCGGATGGCGAGCAGCATGTCAGATCCGCGCGGTGGAGGCTGTCCATGTGGGAGTTTCAGAAAACAAGCATGCACATTACCCGCAGCGATCCCGTATTATCGCAGATGGGATCGCCCGCATGAGAGCTGACGTTTTGTACATTCGAAAATGGAGAGACAATGGTAGCCACAGCTATGAAATCCTGGCCGTGGGTGACATATGGTTGCCCGACCTTGGATTGAGGGTCAGCGGTGTCCATTTGGTTAAGCACGCAGAAGGGATTCTAGGGGTCTACGCGCCGAGTGCCAAGGTCGAAAGTCGCTATGCCGTTTGGTGGCCGGTGAACTCGGCTATTGAGAGGGCTGCGCTTGCCGCCCTGCTTCCTGCCTATGAGGAAATGTTGGCGCGCGATGTCGTCGCTTGTATCTAGCGTGGCAATATAGGGAAGGATCGCGCGCAGTGGCTGATCCTCGCAATCGGCTGCGATCATGAGAATGTAATCGTCAGCAAGACTGTTTTTGGCCCTCGAGCGTGTCGCTTTGATCGCAAAGGATCCATGGTTTTGGTATCAAATGCGATCGCGAGAATCGCGCCGTAGCATGGGACGGGACACTTGTCGCGGACCTATGGTGAGGAGGTGGAGAATTCTTTCTACTGCTCCCTAATGAGGTGCCCCGCCTCCATGGCACGCCAAATGCAGCGCGCATCTTATTTCCAGGGTGAGGGAAGGAAGGGAGATGCCATACCGAACGATTAAATCAGCCCAAGCAGTGATGGCCGCTTACCACAAGCTGAAGGACAGCAACGGTCATGTGAACAGTTGGGACATGCTACCGGAATTTCTGGTTGCAAACACTGATTTATCAAACGCTGATTTTGCTCGTGCCCTAGAGAGGCTCGTAAATGACAAGGTGCTGCAGAGGGAAGGCACGAGCGTTACCCGTTATGGATGGAAGGCACCATGGGGGCCGCCCGAACGCTAATTGCTGCCGCTTACAGCGGGTGGGCCGTTTGACAGCAAGCTGCCTTGGCAGCCGGCGCTAGAGCGCTCGACTAGCGACCGCTACCCGACCGTTTGCCCTTGGTTGTGGTAGGTAGTCGCGGGGAGAAGCCGGACGAGCGAATGGGGCGTTCGGCTTTTTCTTTTGTGTTCCATGCGCCCTGCATGCGGCATGGACTTGCCGGCAACACCCTGAAAAGCCTGGAAATACCGGGAATTTGGGGAACGCCACAATGGCGCGTGAAGTAACCAAAAATCCACCCAGCCGCGCCGCGCAACGCGGAGCGACAAGTCGGGAGAGCATCAATGTAAAGGGGCCCGCGATGAACGTGCCAAAGGTTCGCATCCGTTCAAGGCGGACATCCGCACCATCATGCGGTGAGCGGCAATTTTTACCGGAATATTGCCCCTAGTCTGGGGCTCTGTCTGTCCACCAAACCAAGCCCCGGTCGCCGAAGCCCTCCTTCGCGAAGTCCTTTCGCATTTGGAAATAATAATCGAGGACTGTTGATTTGCACTGAGAAGTGACCCGGCATTTGCGCCGAGAATTGACCCGACAAATTCATATTGCCGCACCGGATGGCGCACCATCGCGTCGAGATCAATGCCGTCGAGCAACCAGTGCAATTGCTCGGCATCAAGCGACACCACAGCCTCCTGTCGCCGAGGCCAGCGGAACTTGTCTTCGGTCAGCGCTTTCAAAAGGAGCACAAAGCCCGATCGATCAAAAACAGCAATTTCATCCGGGTTCTGCGACGGTTGCAGAAGGCAAACACCGCCCGCTCGAACGGATTGAGGCCCATGGACTGCTCGACCAAAATCGCGAGGCTGTTGATCCCGGCCCTAAAGTCGATCGGTTCCCAGTGAAGTTAGACGCGCAGATCATCAGCCAGCCGGAACATAGCGACGCCCCAACGCTTCGATCATTGCCGATAGAACCTGAGCATCCGCATCTTCAAGCTCAAGCCGCACACCGTTCGGTAGCCTCGCCTTCAACCGCACCCCTGTCGATGTCGGACGAGCCGCCGCGGCCGGCGGCCTCGCAGTCGGCGCTGCCTCAACCACCGAACGAAGGCCGACAGTGCGTAAGGCATAACCGTCAACGCTTTCTCCGCCTGCCGGCGCTGACGCAGCTTGATCCAATTGCGCAACTGATTGGCGTTCACCCCGTACTTCAGCGCAAGCCCTGCGACCAATACCCCCGGCTCAAGGCATGCGTCGATCAAGCGCTCCTTCTCGACCGGATCAAACCCCCGTTTGCCATTGCGAAGAACCTTGACCACCCGAAGCTCTCCTTAAATCCCCGCGCCATCCAATCTCATGTCCACAGTCTCCGTTTTGGACACAGATTCGCTCAACGCTCAGTCAATGAACAAGTGCAGCTATTTTCGCGCTTACAAAGCTCCGACTTATGGCATCGCCATCGCGCACTTGAAAGCGGAAGGTAAATGCCCCAGCGAGCTTGTGCACCGGCAGGTCAAATATCTGAACAATCGTCGAGGCTGATCACGGCAAGCTGAAACAGCTGATCAGGCCGGTGAGAGGTTCAAGACGCTGAAAACGGCCTATGCGACGATCAAAGGTTTCGAGGTCATGCGAGCCTTGCGCAAGGGCCAGGCTGCGATTTTCAATCTGACGGGTGACGTTCGTGGCGAAGCCCGAACGGGCTTTTGGCATCGGACCGAGCGCCCTGACGGAAGCTGCGGCATTGCTCGCACCGCCAAGTTGCCAGGTAATCAACGTCCTAACCTCCCGCCGTCTTGACCAAAATGGAAATTTGCAACAGAGCCCTCGACGGTACGGTGGAAGTCGACCATTCTATCTCGGCGGCAGACCCAGAATGCATCCCGATGATCCGCCTCCTGGGAGAGGCCGCAAGGGAAAGTAAAACGGAGAAGAGGCCGGTCATGGCGATTGTGCAACGACCGGCAGACCTCACCCCAGGTTCCAGTGCGGGCGATGCCCGTGCCGCTGTCGTTACCGGCCCTTCATTGCGTCTGCGCTCAGTTCTGCGCGGCAACAACCCTCCACCCTAAACCCCTCGTGTGCTCAGTTTCGCTCCTTAAAAGCGGCCTTCGGGAAAAGTAAACAAATTGATAGCGTTGTTTATCCGTTCAAGATGCACCTCAAGGGATTTAGCTCACGGCCGCGGCACGCATCGGTAGCAAAGAAGTCCCGCATACCTGATCTCGCCAGAGACTATCGCACTCAGGCAACTCGTTCCATGAATTCGGATTGAATGGTCATGGCGGTGTACAGCGAAGCATCCAAAGGCAGATCCCCAAACGCGACTTGACAAAGCAGATAGTTGGCACCCGCTTCTTCTAGCTGATCAAGCAGAGCCCGTCGCACGAAAGCCGCCGTTCCGACCACACACAATTCACTTTCCATTGCCGCGTCGAAGTTGAGGGGCAGATTAGGTGGAAATGGGATCGCATTGATGTCGTACAGGAATTTGAAACTTTTAAGCCATCGTTCGAAAGCAGGAGCCGCGAGCGAATATGCATGGGTTGCAGACTGCCCGACTACGATCATGCGAAGTAATCCGAGGAATGACGTATGGTCGTCCGTGTCAGTCTTGTGTCCTCCATCAGAACGGAAGGCGTCGGTAATCTTGCGAACAAATGAGGCAGGTCCAACACACGCGATATTTGCGTCGTTTGCAGCGGCCCAGCGCGCCGACTCGGGTCGGTTAGTGGCGATCCACATCGGTGGACGCGGACGTTGATGCGGCCTCAGCGTCAAAGGGACATTGTTTAGCTCAAAATGCCGGCCCTGGTAAGAAAGAATACCGCCCCTCATCGCTTCCACCAAGATTTCGCTGGCTTCGAAATAGCGTCCCGGCACCGCGTCCGCATCAATCCCGAAGTAACCTAGCTCGATCGGAAGAGAGCCTCGCCCTATGCCTAACTCGACCCTGCCTCCGCTCAATTGGTCAAGCATGCAGATCTCCTCAAACGCACGTAGCGGATGATGAAGGCTAAGCAGCATGACCAGTGGGCCAATACGAAGTTGTCGGGTACGCTGCGCGACGCTCGATAAGAACAGATTCGGCGATGGGCTTCTCCCATGCGGGGAAAAATGGTACTCCGCTAAGTGGTAAGCATAGAATCCGAGCCGATCACAAGTTTCTGCTAGCCTTAGGCGGTCTGCGTACTGCCGCTCGATGGCGCTGCCGTCGTCGTCCAAATGATCGAATATGCCGAGGGCTAGCTTCGAAGGAAGGGCCTTTCTCATTCAATTGTCTCCAACTTTGACGGGGAGCCGGACCTTGGCTCAAGCGAACTGCGGCTTGGGGGTGTTTTTTTGCTGAACATCACTACTCAGGTTGAATCTGCATTGTTGCGTTGATGGGAGCGGTGGCGTTACGTGCGCCCGTCCTTGTATGTTCGGCTGTCGAGCAGTTGCGCACTGCTTCTGCCGACGAAAAGCTTGCCCATGTTCTACCGTTTGAATGGCGGGGCCTTTTAGGCAGACCACGAAAGCGCAGGTATGAACCTTAGCTCCCTGCCACAGGGTAGCGCCGGTCCACGCTGATGTGAGAATAATTCTTGCAGCCGTTATCCTCTCTGCGATCCCTAATGCACGCGCAAAAGAGCCGAGACTGAAGCTGCTATACGACCGATCTTCGAGAGCTCTCAGCCTCCAAGATGTCATCGACAGCTGCGAGAAGCTATCCATTTGTGGTTGTGTACCGTGCCTTACGCGAATGCATTCTTCCGGACCTTGATCAGGAATGACGGCGAATATTTTTGTGTCTGAAGCGGGTTTGCCACCAAGTGCCGTCTCATCCCGCTGGCAAAAGGGGCCCGCCAGAAGTTTGCATCGCTGGATACAGATACTGCCGTTCAAGAGCAGCAACAGCGCTTTGCATTACCGCAGCCGGCAATGCAAATGGGTTCTTATTTGTGTTTAGTTTGACACATCTAGCATTAGGCGCCGGACTGTGGGCATGCAGTTGATCTATCTGTATACGTACGCAGATACGAAAGCATTGTTTGCAATTTTCTATCAGATATACTTCTTCTCCCTTGTTAATCGTAGAGGCAAGTCTCCTTGCCGCGACAATCCATGCGGCCAGGTACTAATTACATTTAACTGGCTACAACTTTATGAAAGTACTTCTAGCGGATTTTCTCCGAGACAGTAAAATTCTTTCTTTGGATGGCATCCATCGATGCTATGAATATAAAAAGATGCTTATTGAAATTCGATCTTAGCCTATTTCTCGCGCCTGCCGCGGCTCCCTTGAGCTGGGACTTCTCGTCTCAACGATGACAACGGGGCACTGCGCGGGCGCGACTTAGAGCCTGACGGACGTTGTGTACACTCTCGGCGAAGCGAGTTCATAGCGCTTAAATTACTGTGAGCGTCGTGGCGCGTGACCCCATCACGTTCGCTATGCCTGAACGGTCCCTGCGCGATTTGTGCGGCGGCTTGTGATCTCAATTTCGCGAAATTGATGGGGCGCTCGTCAATTCCGGTGGGTCCCCAAGGCAAAGCAGCCGACAGCAACGCCGACATCAGCCGCGACCAAGCAGCATGACATCGCCATTGCGATGTTCGGTTACAAAACCATGCTGGCATCGACCGGGCGCACGGCTTCATCCGGGGCTGGACGGTGACGAGTGCGAGCGCCCATGACGGAGCCCAACTCAGGAACGTCGGGACCAAGGACAATACGGCTTCGACGGTCTGGGCCGACAGTGCCTATCGCTCGAAGACCACCGAGGAATGGCTGAAGGACAATGCCTGAAGTCGGACATCCATCAGCGAAAGCCCAAGGGCAAACCAATGCCGGAAACGATGTCGCGGGCAAACGGGCGACGGTAAAGATCGGCATGACCAATACCGCCTACAACATGCTCCGTTACGTCTTCCACGAAGAACGCCGTGCTGCCGCATGACGCTGGCTGCCCCAAAGGGCGGCGACACCATGAAATCCAGCATGAAATCGGCGGCGAAAGCCCCCAACAGCCATCAGGCCGCCCCGCTCATCACCAATTCAGTGGAATTTCGAGGTCTCCGATTACATGAAGCGGCTCGATGAAAGCGATGCCGAGGACGATAAGTGCGGAAGCGATCGAGGCAACTCTGGCGGCAGCGACAACAAATTGGCAGAGAAGATCGTGACGATCCGGGATAAGCGCGACTGGTATAAGGCACTTTTAGAAAAGTTAAACAGGACAGGCGACGAGCAGATATCGCTGACTGACCCAGACAGCAGGCGGATGGCGAAGGCAAGGCATCACCTTGTCTTCCCTCTACACACCAGCGGTTCCAGCCGTCTCGAGAGATTGGACGACGGCCGGCTCATGTACGGTCATCAGAGCGCTGGTCGCAATCGGCTTCGACGCCTGGATCCGTTCAAAAACGGCGGCACGAAGGCCCGCGAGTATTCGATACGGCCGGTCTGGCTTATCGAAGCAGGACATCATCCAACCACGCCACAGCTCGCCCGCGCTTTCATGTGCACATTGGTCCTCAACAATCAGCACAGCCCCTTACTCCCGTTCGCCAACTGATCGCACTTGCATGGAGACGGCACGCTCAGGAATGGACGTTATGAAGGCGCCGACGACGATGGTCGCTGCTGCAAGCATGCCCGGCCCTGTCAGCCATTCTCCGAAGAACAACGCTGCGAGGAGCGCTGAAAAGAAGGGCTCACTCGATTCGATGACCTGCGTCTTGTATGCCTCAATATGCTGAAGCGCGAGTATCGTGCAGTAGAACCCGCAGAGTGATGGGATAATCCCCAACGACAGCAAGCTTGGAAGTGCGTTTGCTGACGGGATTGGCGCTCCACTCCAAACGTAGGGAACAGCGAGCATAACAAAGCCATAAGCCAGGAACCACCAGAAGGTTTCCAGGGACGAGCGAAGCTTGAAGAACTTCCAGCTGAATATAAAGCTGGCGTATCCTAGCCCCGCGACAAGCGCAAGGCTAACACCCATTGTACTTCCGGTCGTTAGGCCATCACCGGCAATCAGGAAGTAACCTCCAAGAAAAACCATGATCATGGCGAACGCCTTTCGCGTGCTTATCCTTTCCCTAAGGATGAGGATGTCGAGCGCGATTGCACCCAGACCGCCAGCGAAAACAAGGATGGCGACCAGTGGGATTGGGGCGTAGGCAAAAGCTTGAGTTTCGAAATGATAAAGCGTGAAGATGCCAAGTGCGGAACAGACGGCGATCTTCCATGACCCCTTGAATGCGGAAACCAATCGTGCCAAGCCCCCCGACCGTAAAAGGATGGCGATCGAGACTAGCCAAAGTGCGATGCCGCAGCGCCAAAATGCTACCGCAGTGTGATCAAGGCCGTTATTAAAGGCAGATCGGGAAAACACCCCGACGGTTCCGTTGGACAGAGCTGCAAGCAGGGCAAAACCGGCCCCCGCGATTGACGAACGATAAGCGTTTCTCATGGGCGTAACTTTGTTGCTATCATGTGTGAGCGGCAGGCTTCGCCGAATGCACGGAAGACTTCGACGCTGAGCCAATCCTCAGCATGAAACCATTCAGGATGCCACTGCACGGCGGCGGCAAACGTTGTGGCATCTTTTACAGATACAGCTTCGATGACGCCATCCACGCATCGCGCATCAACCGCAAGGCCGTCCGCCAAACGAGCGATCCCCTGGCGATGCAGAGTGTTGACCAGGACTGCACCCTTTTGCGAGCGGCGGATACATTCGGCGATGCAGCCGTTTCCTTCGGCTAGGATTGCATGAGAGGGCGCGTATTGAAGGTCGCGCGGGAGTGCGAGGTTTTCCATATGGGGGATCCGTCCTTCGCCTTTAGAAATGTCGCTTGAGAGAGTGCCGCCGAGCGCGACGTTGAGTTCCTGCAAGCCACGGCAGATTCCGAACAGCGGAATACCCGATGATAGAGCAATCTTGATCGCAGCAATGCTTGTTCTGTCCCGATTGAGATCGAGCGTCTCTGAACAAGCTTCTGGCCCCCCATAGAGTGAAGGCGATACATTCGACTCCGCCCCAGTCAGCAACACCCCATTGAGGACCGAAAGGCACGCCTGCAAATCCTCTTCAGCAAGTCCCCCTGGGATCGTGAGCGGTAAGACACCCGCGGTCGAACGCAGAGCTTCAAGATAACGAACGCGCACGGTCTCATAGCCGACGCTGTCCATGGTGCGGCCATCGGAAACGACACCAACGATCGCAGGGCGGTTGTCTACTATTGCGGCCACGATTAGGAGTCCTCTAGCGCTTGCCCGATATCGGCGATGATATCCTCGATGTGCTCAAGCCCGACGGAGATCCGGATTGTTCCGTCACGAACGCCAGCAGCAAGACGCGCTTCGCGCGGGACTGAAGCATGTGTCGTCGAGGCTGGATGCGTGGCGAGCGTTCTAGCGTCGCCAATATTTGAAACATGGTAGGCAAGTCGCAGGCGCTCGATAAAACGGCGCCCGGCCTGGATGCCTCCAGCGATCTCGAACACGATCATGGGGCCACCAGAGTCGCCCATGTTTTGCTCGGCGCGATGCCGTTCGACCGTCCCGCCAAAAGCTGGATACGTCACCTCCACAACGCCAGGATGTGCATTCAGATACTCGGCGAGGTGGCGGGCGTTAGAGCAATGTCGTGGCATTCGCAAGGCTAGCGTTTCCAGTCCTTGGATGCAGAGAAAAGATGCGAATGGCGACGGGCAGGGCCCAAAGTCGCGCATGAGCGTGTTCCGCATCTTGAGCAGAAACGGGCTGGCCGCATAGGGACCTGACAGGTCGCGCGCTGCATCAAGCCAGAGGATGTTACCATGGGAGCCGTCAGGTCGTGTCATCAACGGAAAACGGTCGGAATGAGCAGTCCAATCGAACGTGCCGCCATCAACGATGACGCCGCCAATCGTGGTGCCGTGGCCGCAAATATATTTAGAAGTGGAGTGCACGATTACATGGGCGCCTAGCTCCAGTGGGCGCGAGATGAGGGGCGTCAACGTGTTGTCGATGATCAGTGGAATCCCGAGGTCACGCGCGATCGCCCCGACCTCGACGATCGGGAAGGGACTGAGCTTCGGATTGGGAAGCGCTTCGGCAAACCAACAGCGCGTGCGGTGGTCCGAGGCTTCGCGGAAACGTTCGGGATCGCTCGGATCGACGAAGCGGGTTTCGATCCCAAGCCGCTGAAACGTGCTGGTGAGCAGATTGATTGTTCCGCCATATAAGTGAGCAGAGCTTACGATATTATCTCCAGTAGCGGCAATGTTCAGGATCGCAAGCATAATCGCGGCTTGCCCTGACGAGGTCGCTAAAGCGGCGACGCCACCCTCCAGAGCCGCAACGCGTTGCTCGAATATATCCGTTGTCGGATTCATCAACCGCGAATAAGTGCGCCCCTCGCGGCGGAGGTCGAAGACGTCTGATGCGTGATCAATGGATTCGAACGCATAGGCATTGGAGAGATAAATCGGTACAGTCGTGGCCAGAGTCGCCGGGTCGCATCGGTAACCGCCATGCAGAACTATCGTCTCCGCATGCATGGGTGGCGTTGGACCCAATTGTGTTGCAGGGTCATTCTTTTGGGGATTCGTCAACATTAGGTCACTCCGGGAGATACAATCTTTGTGTATGCGTAGCGTTCAAGCCGGTAATCCCGCACTTTCGGCGAAGCGCCTTCGGTTCTGATCGCGAATTAGTTTCAGGATCGAAGGCTCACCATTTGGACCAGACTGGAAGATCCCGCCCGTTTCGGAACAATGCGCCGCATAGACGGGGTCCCTCATGCGGATGGCATGTGCTTCGGGCAAGCGCCAGAATGGAGTTGTCGGATCGAGGTGATGATCGAGATGATAGTTGTCGTTATTGATCGCGGTCAGCCACTTCTCTAAATGGCGGCTGCGGCGGTTCCGGGCCATATTCAGGTTGACGGTCTGGTTATCGATGGAGCTGCAATGCTCAGACATCTCGATAAACCAGCCGATGATATGAAATGACGTGAGGTAGGGAACGACCCAGAGAAGGACTAGTTCAGACAAGTAGCCGTATGTTAGAGCCAGCATGGCGTTACAAGCCCAGAACGCGTAGAAACCCCAACGATCAAACTCGTAGCGCCATTTTTCTCCGCGCTTCACCCGCACTGAGCTTTCCTTGCCAGAGAGGCTGTCGAGGATCATCTGGTATCTATTGCGGACTAGATACTTCAGATACGCGTAGGTTTTCGATCCAAGCAGGGGCAGGATGATGACCTTCCAAACGAAAGAGCGATCCGTCTGAGGTGTAAAGACGCCTTCGGCGATGAAGAATTCCAGGTCAGGATCGGCATCGGCCCTCCCGAGGAAGGGATGATGCGTGTGGACGTGCGATTCCTTATAAGCGAAGTAGCGTTGAAAGATGGGCCAAGCTGTCGGCAGCGTGCCGAGGAGGAGGTTCAGCAGACGATTTTTTGTCAGCACTCCGTGCGCGGAATCGTGCAAAATGGTTGAGATACCTCGCTGATGGGCCCCGATGATTATCAGCGCAAGGGGGTAGAACCACCAGCTCACCCCAATAACCAGCCACATGGAGGCGGCGATCACGGCATAATCCTTCACGATATAAAGCGGGCCATGCCAATTATCAGTTTCAAGAGTCTTGATGTCAGAAATGACGGACCGATCGAAGCGGTAGTGGGCGTAGCGGTCGGGCGCTTCGATTCCGTTGTAGAGCGGTTGAGCACGAGCGTTCATGAATGCACCTTTTGCCGAGAATAGCAGCGCGATTCGGCGGTATAGTCGCCGACAAACCGGTCAATGAGATCAGCTTTGACGTTTGGCATAACAATCGCATGGGCAGAGTCCCCGTGGCATGCGAGCTGGTATTCTTTGACCAGCCTCTCGGACGGTTTCGGAAACACAACCGTCAAGGACCATGGATTGAGCAGTACCGGGACACCGGCCGAGCGGAGCGCTCCCGCTAAGTCACCCGCCCGCTCGATGCATATTTGGGCAGTCTGGCGAAAACCGGCAACGCCAAGGCGCGTCAGGCGGTTCCAGATGGCGAGAACGGCATGGCCGTTTCGCGATCCCATGAGGGTCGTATCATCGGAACGCAAGTAGCTCACAACGGAGGCCACTCGACGGACATGT
Source organism: Rhizobium sp. CB3090 (assembly GCF_029714285.1). Taxonomy (NCBI): domain Bacteria; kingdom Pseudomonadati; phylum Pseudomonadota; class Alphaproteobacteria; order Hyphomicrobiales; family Rhizobiaceae; genus Rhizobium; species Rhizobium sp. CB3090. The sequence continues at coordinate 472,856 of NZ_CP121664.1, read as the reverse complement.
TCACGACGTGCAACGAGGACGCCGCAGGGCATCGGCGTGCCGATCATTTTGTGCCCCGAGGTTGAGATGCTGTCGACCCTGTGCTGGAAGGAAGGGCGGATACCGCTTGGTGACTCATCGACAAACGGAAGTACCATTGCATTCAGGGCACCGTCGACGTGGATAAATCGCCGGCTCGGATCGATCCCGACTTGGTCCAGGGCACCAATGGAGCACCCGATATCGTCGTGCGCCCCTTTCATGGTTGTTCCACAGGTCAATGCGAGAATGACGCTTCGATGACGATTTGCGTGAATAACCTCTCGGAGAGCATCCTGACAAATGGCGCCGGAATGGTCGGCCTCGCAGGTCACAGCCTCGATCCGTAAGATTTTGGCCGCCTTGGGAAGCGAGTAGTGCGCCTCAGTGGAGTGTATCAGGATAGGGTTATCAAGGGTCTCGCGGGCAATGTATATCGCCCAGAGATTACCTTCAGTTCCGCTCGCGCCTACTACCCCCCAGTATTCTTCGGGATCGGGACACTCCCAGACCCGCATCATCCAGTCGACCACTTCGCGCTCAACGTCGCAGACCTCTGTCGCATAGTGTGAACCGACGTATGGATCACCCAAATTATTTATTAGAAAGTTAGTAAATTGAGATATTGGTCGGGCGTCAAAGTCTAGATTATAAGGGTAACCTAAGTGCTTGTCGCGCCTGTCAGCGAATTTCTTAGCAAGGCTGTCCAGAGTCACATCGATATCGTCAAACATAAGCTTTACGCCCAATACCCGCGTTGATTTCGACTATGTATAAGCTATAGCACGAGACACTTTTATGCTATAACTATTGTGTAGCGTGACACTTTTTGGAGGTAGTATGCTGCTGAAATCGCCTTGGGAGCCACGACTCGCCAAAGGCAATGAGCCGATTTATCATCGCCTCGCCGCTGCGATCGCGGAGGATCTGATAAGTGGAAAGATCCCCCCTGGCGCGCGGTTGCCGGCCCAAAGGGACTTGAGCTACCGACTAGGCGTTGGTTTGGGAACGGTAACGAAGGCCTACGCACTGCTGGAGCGCCAGGGCCTAGCCTCATCGGTCCACGGCTGCGGCATGTTCGCGACCGGCCAAAACCTCGCGATCACCGAGACAATCGACCTAAGCGTGAACGTGCCTCCAAACATTCTGTCGGACCGATTGCTGAGTGGGACATTGGCTACGCTTGCGTCGGCGATAGACGCCAAGACCTTCGGAGCCTATGCCCCTCCGCAGGGAGACCTTCAGCATCGTCTAGCACTCGCGGGGTGGCTGCAACGCTACAGCGCCTCCGTGGATGCTGAGCGGATGATCCTCTGTAACGGGGGCCAGCAAGCACTTTGTGTTGTGCTCGCGACGATGGTCGCGCCGGATGTTTGCATAGTGACCGACGATCTTCCGTTTCCCGGTCTCCGGAGGATCGCTGGTCTATTGGGCCTTGAATTACTCGGGCTAGGAACTGATCATGAGGGCATCCTGCCATCGGCGCTCGACAGGACCGCGTGCGAGGTCGCGGCGAAAGGGAAACGTCTGGTGTTATTCACGAACCCGACTGCACAGAATCCAACCGGCAAGACAATGTCGCGCTCGCGGCTGACGGATATTGCGGGCATCTGCAAACACCGAGATATATTGATCATCGAAGATGACGTATACTCAGCCTTCTCCGCTCCCGATCATCTCTGTTTTCTCGATCTAGCGCCTGAAAGAACTTACTATATCAGCAGCTTAGCCAAGATACTCACGCCTGGGTTGCGTATCGGCATTCTAATCGCGCCATCCAACCAACTAGATGAGCTCGCGCACGTGATCCGTGCGCAAGGGTCCGGCGCCTCTCCGATTGCAAGCGTTGTCATGCATCGATGGGTCGTGGACGGCGTCGCATCCCATATCGCGTCGATGACATATTCAGAAGCGGTTGCTCGCAACGAGCTAGCTGCTTCAGTCTTTGCGTCCATAACGGATGCTTGGATTGGAAACGGATTCCACATGTTCCTACCGATGCGCCACTCTGCGGCGGTCGCCCTTGCTTACGCTGCACGCGAAAACCGTATATTAGTAACCGAGCCTGCACTTTCCCTATTAACGAAAAGCGATCAAAGTGGGATTCGCCTTTGCCTCGGTGCGCCTACTCGTGTTGAACTTAGTGCGGCGCTGAGAAAGATTGCGACTCTGCTTGTTTGAGGTAGAACGGTCGCAGCATGGCTCTGTTGCAAATTTCCATTTTGGTCAAGACGGCGGGAGGTTAGGACGTTGATTACCTGGCAACCTGGCGGTGCGAGCAATGCCGCAGCTTCCGTCAGGGCGCTCGGTCCGATGCCAAAAGCCCGTTCAACGATACGGGCTTCGCCACGAACGTCACCCGTCAGATTGAAAATCGCAGCCTGGCCCTTGCGCAAGGCTCGCATGACCTCGAAACCTTTGATCGTCGCATAGGCCGTTTTCAGCGTCTTGAACCTCTCACCGGCCTGATCAGCTGTTTCAGCTTGCCGTGATCAGCCTCGACGATTGTTCAGATATTTGACCTGCCGGTGCACAAGCTCGCTGGGGCATTTACCTTCCGCTTTCAAGTGCGCGATGGCGATGCCATAAGTCGGAGCTTTGTCGGTGTTGATCACGGTTGGCTTTTCCCAATCCTTCAGACCGTTCAGGGCCTTGCCGGGAAAGCGCTTGGCGGCTTTGGCGTTGCGGGTCGAGGACAAATAGAAATCGATCGTGTTACCGTGCTTGTCGACGGCCCGGTAAAGGCAAGTCCATTGGCCACGAACCTTCACTTAGGTTTCGTCGACACGCCAACTCGTTGATTGCGGACGACGCCAGTGCCAGCGCAGCCGTTTTTCGATCTCCGGCGTGTACTTCTGGACCCAACGATAGATCGTGGAATGATCGACGACGACGCCCCGTTCACCCATCATCTGTTCAAGGTCGCGGTAGCTGACGCCATAACGGCATACCATCGCACTGCCCAAAGGATAATCTCGCCCTGAAAATGACGCCGCTTGAAATCGCTCATCAAAAATCTCGCTCAAAATCTTCGCCGCTCTTTCGGGCATCAACCGAAATTTTTGCAACAGAGCCCGAGAGGGTGCGCTTCCGGGAGTGCTAGATCGCGGACTTCGGCTTGGCGCCTGGTGCCCAACGCATTCTGGAAGGCACTCAATTGTGAGCCGAATGATGCTGTGATTGATCGAATCGTTTTTCTTCGTCGCCCAATTGCTGGCGCATCCAGCCTGCACAAAGCAAGGATGTGTGGCCTTTACCGAGATGCGACGCCTGGCTATGCGTTTCAACTGCATTCTCCGCGCAAGAGATCGGGACCACTGGCTGCATAGATCGATGATGCAATCGACACCGAACTCATTCCTATTATGCGGTTCCCCCACGTCCGGCGCAGAGACATCCACCCGGTGAGCAATGCCATCGAACTGCCGTGGAGCAACGGCAGGCCGAAGGTCAGATCAACTGCCTCTAGACCCTCGGGCGGGCAATTTTTGGTAGGGCAGGTCCTGAACTGCTCAGGGCACGAATGCTGCCACCGCGCCGCACAAAGTAAGAAAGAACCACCGGCTCCGCCTCGTGGGGCAAGGCAGAGCCGGGTGACCGAAAAGAGCGTTCATCAGCACCCAGGTGCGGGGTGACAGGTGCGCTTGTAAATTTATACGACTGAAGGCTGACTTTCTAAGTGATAATTTCTAGTCGCTTTTACCGGCCATCTGTGCCGGGTCTGAAATGAAAGGAAGGTGACCATGGATCACTTCGCCGCCGTGCGCTCCACCATGTTCTCGTCAATCCCGCAAACGTCATCGTTGCGCGCCAGAAGCGTCGACCTTTTCCGCGAGCCAGATCTTGATGAGCGATTGGTAGGGTACGTCTCGTTTGCCCGCCGCGATCTTGATCCGTTCAAGCAGCGCGTTCGGCAGCCGCAGCGAGATTGATGTCGAGGATGGTTTCAGGTTCGGCATGCGCACACGTTCAGCCTTGCTCCAGTCGACATGATCGTCGGAATCCTGGCTTTCCCAAAAGGCGCGTTCTTCCGCTTCCGTCTTGAATTCCGGTACTGGCTTAAACGTCTTGCTCATAATAGCTCCGTTCCTTGCGGCTCATATCCCGGGCCGAGATCACTCGTATCTTCGATTGGTTATGCCGAAGCGTGAAGGTGATATGCAACAGCCTTCCATCGTCGGTGCGCCCGAGAGCGTGGATGCGTCGCTCTTCGGCGCTATGCCTTGCGTCGGGAACCATCAGGAGCGGCTCGTTAAAAAACACCTGCTCCGCTTCGCCCTGGCCGACGTCATGCTTTTCAGCGCTTTTGCGGGCGTTTCCCGCGTCCCAGTCGAAGCCGGTGATCTGGTCCCAATTAATCATTGATGTATATTGCCATAATATACATCGATTTCAAGGGCACGACAGAGAAAGGGAAAGGCGAGGGATATACCCGTCCACTCCGCAGGCCGAGGCGTCGATGCAGACGGCCATCAAGGCCATTAGCATCTGCAGTCGCATCATCGATGCGTCGCATGGCAATCGTCGCCGATCCAGCCGAAATCGCATCGGCATGCAATGTTCAGGCAGCAGCAAATTCACATCGTCGACCGCGGTCGGGGCGGCGCCTTCGGGCTCGCTGCGGCAATGGCGTTGCCCAGCATATTGCATGTCCTCCGGTAAAAGCAAAAGCGTGGGACCCATGTCTTCTTCTCTATTCGGCGTGTTGAGGTCAAGCGCTTACGAGCGTCTCCGCCTCTTCCGGGCGACATCTTCCGCAGGTCCTCGCTTCTCTTCGGGATCGGCGTTTCGCCCTCCCAGCATGGGGTTAGGAGAATGAGATGGTGTAACGGGCGGATCCCAGCCAGGCGAGTTTGAAGGCTTGGTGGTCGTCCCTCACAATGATGGTGTCGCGGAGTCAGGAGTGGCCTGCTCCATAGCATCACGGAGAGACGACCATGAAGCAGTATGCCGGAATCGATGTCTCGTTGAAATACTCGAGTGTGTGCGTGGTGGATGCGGATGGCCGCATCGTGCGCGAGGCAAAGGTCCACAGTGAACCCGATGCGCTGATCGCCTGGTTTGGCGAGCAGGGCGCGGCGATGGAACGAATTGGTCTTGAGGCTGGCCCCTTGTCGCAATGGCTTTACGCGGAAATGGCGAAGGCGGATCTGGCGGTCGAACTGATCGAGACGCGCCACGTGCGGACGGCTTTCAAGACGATGCCCGTGAAGACCGACAAGAAGGACGCACGGGGCATTGCGCAGTTAATGCGGCTTGGCTGGTTCAGGCCGGTCCACTGCAAATCTCTTCCGGCCCAGGAGGTGCGAGCGCTGCTGACCGCACGCAAGCTCATCCAGGGAACTTCACGACATCGAGATGAGCCTCCGGGGCATTCTGCGCGGTTTCGGCCTCAAGGTAGGGCCGACCACGCGGCGCACCTATGCGGCACGGATCCGCGAGCTGATTGAAGGTCATCCGACCTTGGAGGCGATCACCGTTTCACTGTTGAAGGTGCGCGACGCGCTTATGGACGAATTTGCAGTTTTTGAACGAAAGCTGCGTGTCATGGCCCGTCAGGACGATAATGCACGTCGGCTGATGACGACGCCCGGCGTTGGCGTGCTGGTGGCGCTGACATTCGTGTCGGCTGTTGACGCGCCTGAGCGCTTCCGATCATCACGAGCGGTGGGGCCGCATTTCGGATTGACGCCCAAGAAGTATCAATCGGGCGAAACCGATTATGGCGGCCGCATCTCGAAGATCGGTGATGCGGGCGTACGAACCGCGCTCTACGAGGCGGCCAATGTCATCCTGACGCGCCCCGTGAAGGGTTCGGATCTCAAAAGCTGGGCGCTGGCGGTTGCAAGACGTGCGGGACCCAGAAAGGCGCGTGTTGCGCTGGCCCGTAAGCTGGCGGTGGTGTTGCACCACATGCTCAGGGATAAAACCAACTTCATTCCCTACAAGGCGGCGTCAGCCATGACCGCCTGAGCAGGAAGCGAGACAACAAGACAAGGTTTCGGGCGGGCACCACCATCAGCCCACCGGAGCAAGGTCCCTTCGCCGGGACGATGGAGCGGATAGGCCGATGAACCGCAAGCAGCACTGAGGTGACTGCGCGTCCTTAGATTGGCCAGCCGGTCCTCAGCAGACCCCATAAAGCAGCGACCCCGGCGTCGACTGCGGACAGAAGCAAGCACTCGGCGAGGGATTAAGCTCAAAAGGGATTGACTCGGGACAGCCCGTTACAGAAGGCGGTTCAATCTCCGGAGCGTGATTACCGCGTGATGCGACGGCACAGACATGGGTTCGAACTTGCCTCATCCATCGTCCTGCGAAGGACGTAAAGGGCAAACATCGTTTATGGAATGGCTCGCCCACCCAACCTCCTGCACAATGGCGCAGGATCAATCGAGAAAGGGACGGGTCATGCAGATCGCATTATTGGGAATCGACCTTGGCAAGAATAGCTGCAGTGTGGCGGGGATTGACGCGGCTGGTCAGGTCCTTCTGCGCCGGCGACTTCACCGCGACAGCATTCCGAAACTGACCGCAAAGTTTCCTGGGTGCATCATCGCCATGGAAGCGTGCTGCGGCGCTCATCATCTCGGCCGCGTGCTGCGAAAGCAAGGGCATGTCGTTCGTCTTATGTCGCCGGAATACGTTCGCCCCTACGTGAAGGCGCAGAAGAATGACGACCGTGACGCTGAGGCAATTGCCGAAGCAGCGACCCGACCAACAATGCGGTTCGTCGAGCTCAAGACTGAGGAGCAACTCGACCTGCAGAGCCTTCATCGCGCCAGAGATCGTTTGGTCGGTGAGCGGACCGCCCTCATCAATCAACTGCGTGCAATTCTTCTGGAGCGCGGCATCACCTTTCCTCAGGGACGCAAGAAACTTGAGAGCGTCCTGCCGCAGGTGATCGAAAGTAGCGGCGATCTGTTGACCGATCGGATCCGCCGTTTGCTCGAAGAAATGTGGCAGGATCTTCGTGATCTCTCCGAGCGCATCATATCATTTGATGATGAGTTCACTGCCTTTTCCCACAATGATGCCTCGTGTCAGAGACTGGAATCGATTCCCGGTATAGGATCATTGAACGCAACAGCCTTTGTTGCTGCGATCGACCAGGCGCAAGCCTTTGCTCGTGGCCGAGATCTTGCGGCCTGGCTCGGGCTGGTACCGCGACAGATGACGACCGGAGGCAGACCCAAGCTTTTGGGCATCACCAAACGTGGCAATGGTTACCTTCGCCGAATGCTGATCCATGGTGCCAGGGCTGCTATGCCGCACCTGGCGCGAACCCAGACCGCAACGGGATCGTGGTTGCGCCGACTGATCGCGCGCGCCCATCCGAATGTCGTTGTCGTCGCATTGGCAGCAAAGATAGCCCGGATCATTTGGGCGGTTTTGCAGAAACGTGTGACGTTCGAACACACAGCCACCGTGTCGTAATCGAGGCGTTGCTGCCCCGTGAGTATCTGCGGGTGGAATGAGGAAGATGGCCTGACAGTTAGACGACGCCTTGAAAACCCGATCAAAAAGATGGCGAACCTCGCCGAAGCGTTTATGAGGATCAGGGCGTGCGGAGCTCCATCTTGGCCAAGGTGTGCCTTGAGACCGGATACGTTGGTGCAGATTGATCAGGCTCTTTCAGACCACTTGCAGACGGGCGAGCCATACGTTTTTTGAAGCGCAGCCCCTCGCGGCGCAAGAAGCGCCAAACGGCGTCATGCGAGACGATGACCCCTCTCACCGCCAGTTCGGCCTTGAGACCGTGCAGGCTGATTTGCGGGCTCTGCGCAATCCGCTCGGCTATGAATGCGCGATGCGGTTCCAAAAGGCGTTTGCGATGCCCGCCCATCTGACCGGGCGCGACGGAGCCGCTGCGGCGATACCGCTGCGACCACTTCACAACAGATGAAACCGAGACACCAAACCGCGCCGCCACCGAGCGGCAGCTCTCTCCCGCCGCAACAGCGCCCACGACACGTTCACGCAGATCATTCGAAAGAGGTGCGACCATCAATGCTGACCACCTCTCAGCCAGCATCTTGAATCACATTCGACATCAAAAGGGAATCTGCGATTCAAACAAAATCAGAAACGCTCTAAGGCAACCGGAACATGTACAATATCATTCTTCTTTTCTTCGCTGGTCTATTAGCGGGCAACATGAATGCGTTGGCCGGCGGCGGGTCGTTCGTATCCCTGCCAGCCCTGATATCAGTCGGAGTGCCGTCGGTTGCCGCAAACGCGACGAGCACCTTGGCCTTTTTCCAGGTGGTATGACGAGCTCATCGGTCTACCGTTTCGGGGTCAGGAGTGTGTGCGGCCTCAATGTCATGCCCATTGCTATCGTGACAGTGATGGGTGGTGTGGCCGGAAGCGTTCTGTTGCTTCTAACCCCCTCCAGGATTTTCGATGGCATCCTGCCATGGCTTTTGCTGGTGGCGACATTGATGCTGGCTGCAGGTCCGAGGCTCAGCGCAAAGCTCCGGACGCAGCCACGTCCGAATTTTCTCGCCTTCGCGACGGTTCAAGCCTTTCTCGGTCTTTATGGCGGCTATTTTGGCGGCGCGGTGGGCCTTATGATGCTGGCGGCATGGAGCGTGCTCGGGGGCGGGGAGATCAAGAGCCTGAACCCGACAAGAATGGTGATGGTAACCGCCGCAAACGCGGTCGCCGTCGTCGTCTTCGTATTGGCCGGCGCAATCATGTGGCAAGAGTGCATTCCGATGACGATCGGAGCCGTTATCGGCGGGTGGATCGGAGCGCATGTCGGACGGAGTCTGCCGGCATCGGTCGTGCGGGTGCTAACGATTGCGGTCGGATTGCTGACGACGGCGGTGTTCTTTTCGCGAGCTTATCTTTGAGTGAGGCAAGGTGTCGCTGCTTCCACGATTTTAATCCGCAATTCGGACTGCTCCGTCGCGGTCGAAGACGCAGGATCTCATCAAGCGTACTTTTATTATCTGGACCAAATCATCAGTCCGAAACTGGACCTCCGTTGCGATCCAGCTTGCTTCTAATCCTGCCTGAGCGCGATGAGGAAGTCGCCATATCGCGGTTTGGACGCGGATTCCGCTGCCGACTTACGCCAACTGCGATTTCCTTACGCGTTCGTGAAAATAGAAAAGATAAAGGAACCGACTATGTTAAGTAGTTCCCAACTCGTTACCACCGACAGCTCGACCCCTGGCGCGATAGCCGTCGACCCTGCGATCCTCTACATGGGCACGCCTGTTGTTCTGATTTCATCATTGAATGAAAACGGTACTGCAAACCTGGCGCCCATGTCTTCAGCGTGGTGGCTTGGCTGGGGTTGCATGCTGGGATTGAACAGCACCTCCAAGACCGTCGAGAACATACTTCGCACCGGGCAGTGCGTGCTCAACCTGCCTTCCGAAAAGCAGGTCGGTTCCGTCGATCGCCTCGCGTTGACGACCGGCAGCAATCCTGTTCCGAGCAACAAGACACCGATGGGTTTTCGCTATGTCGAGGACAAGTTCGGCCTCGCTGGCCTGACGCCCGTGCAGTCCGAGGCGGTGGCGCCGCCACGCGTATTCGAGTGCCCCGTTCAGTTGGAAGCTGAACTGGCTGCGGTTCATGATTTTGGCGTGGGCAACCCGAGAATTCGCTCGCCCATGAAGGCGATTGAAGTGCGAATCGTCCGCGTGCACGCCGTCGAGAGCATTTTGCGGGATGATAACAAGGATCGGATTGATCCGGAGAAATGGCGCCCCCTGATCATGAGCTTCCGCGAATTCTACGGATTGGGAGGCAATTTGCATCACTCACGCCTCAGCGAGTTTCCTGAGGAACTGTTCAAGCCGGCAGAGTTCCGCCGGAATCCCGTTACCGCTTGAAGTAATTCAAAGCCGGTTGCACTGCCGGCCGCAAGAAAAGTTTTACCCCGTCGTGTGGCGCCACCGACGGGGTTGAGTATCGCGCTGGTGTCATAGAGAAGTCACTTCGAAGCGTTCAATGTCCTCTCAGCATCGGCCGCGGCAGTCGAAGCGATGTTCAGTCTCGATCAGAACTCCTCCCATTCGCTGGCAGCCGCGCGCCCACCGAGCGCTCCTGCAACCTTGCGACCGAGTGCCCGAGCTGGCGATGCGACGGGCCTGCTGTCGTGGCGTACGGCGCGCGGCGCGGGACTGGAGCCGTCGAATTTGAAACGAGAAATCAGGCCCGCGAGCCTTGAAGCTTCGTCAGCCAGCCGGCTGGTCGCTGCCGTCGATTCTTCGACCATCGCTGCGTTTTGCTGCGTCACATGATCCATTTCGTTGACGGCGGTGCTGACCTCATTCAGGCCTGTCGATTGTTCTCTCGCAGCCGTCGCGATCGAGTGCACATGCTCGTCGATCTTAACGACATGGCCTTGGATCTGGCCAAGAGCATCGCCCGTCGCCGTCACCAACTTCACACCGGCGCCGACCTCGTCGCTGGAGCGATTAATGAGGCCCTTGATGTCCTTGGCTGCATTCGCGGAGCGCTGGGCCAGTTCACGGACTTCCTGGGCAACGACGGCGAAACCTTTCCCCGCATCACCGGCGCGGGCTGCCTCAACGCCGGCGTTCAGGGCGAGCAGATTGGTCTGGAACGCGATTTCATCGATGACGTTGATGATCTGACTGATTTCGCCTGACGCCTGCTCGATCCGCCCCATGGCTGCCACTGCGTCCTTTACGACCGCGCTCGATTGTTCGGTGCTAAGGCGCGCTTCCACGACCATGCGACTGGCTTCGAGCGCACGATCGGTCGAGCTCTTAACCGCCACGGTGATCTCTTCGAGTGCCGAGGAAGTTTCCTCGAGCGCGGCCGCCTGCTGCTCTGTGCGTTTCGATAGATCGCTAGAGGCAGAGCGCATCTCGCCGGCTCCTCCGTTGATGGTATCGATTGCTGATCGCACCTCGTCGAGAACTGAACGCAGGTTTGACATAGTCATGTTGACGTTGCTCTTCAGCGCACCAAAGGCGCCCTGGAACTCGCCCTGCATGGTTTGCATCAAATCGCCCTCGGCGAGTGCCGAAACAACCCTCTGTGTCTCGGCAATACCACGATCGATGGAGGCGACAAGCTCATTGACGCTCACAGCAAAACGATCGAGGTCGGCATCATCATATCGTTTCGTGATGCGTCGGGTAAAGTCGCCGGCAACCGCGGCCGTGACTACTTCGCCAATGCTCAATTGCAAGTCGGCGCTCTTGGCTTGCAATGCAGCCTCCTGAGCGTTCATCGCCCGGACCTTGACCCCATTCTCCTTGAAGACCTCGACCGCACGCGCCATCGACCCGATCTCGTCGCGACGCTCGGCGAAGGGAATATTCACGTCAAGATTCCCCTGGGCGAGAGTGCTCATGCTGTCAGTGATCCGGGCGATGGGCGACGCGATCGAGCGGGAGCCGAACACAGCAGCCGCAATTAGCGTCATGACCGTGAACAAGCCCACACCAAGATTGAGCTCAAGTGCCAGATCAGATGCGGCAGTCGCGTCTTCTTCGGCCTTCGCGGCCATCGTTTTCGCTGTGTCCACGCCTTCATCCAGCAAGCTGCCCACTTCGCCTGCAATGCTCAAGAGTTTCGCCTGGACTACCCTCTCTTTGACCTCAAGAGTCGGATCCTCACCGCTACTCTGCAGTTCTGCGGCTACGATGTCCTTCATCTCGGAGACCGTCGCGAAGTATGTGTCGGCCAAGGCGATGACTTTCGAGACCCGGTCCTTGTTGACCTGCAATTTCAGGCGGAGCCTGGCCTCGTCCAGGTATTTGATCGTGGACTGGTGGCGTGCGGCGACATAATCGTTGGCTTTGCTTATTTCCTCCGCAGAGCCAGCAAGCCGGATGTCACGCACTCCGACTTGCATGCCGCGCAAGGAGGCTTTGGCGTCGACCAAATCGCGGGCGATAACTGATTGATCCATTTGATCATGAGCGCGTTCATCGGCAAACCGACCGCCGAGCCAGTTTGTGAGAAGCATAATCACCACCAGAAAAACTCCGACGGCGGAAAGCAGCGTCAACTTTGTGCTGATGCGCCAAAACGTGCTTGTAGTCATGACTTATATCCTATGGAGCAACCGGGAACGCTTCATGGCCCTGCAGCCTGTTCGAAACTGGGATCGACATCATTCGATCATCTTGGACGCAATCGGACGCGTTTGCGATTGAGCTTGGTGGGGACGCAAACTGTCTACAGCAGCGAATAAGATCGGTTTCTGCGTTGAACATGCGAAACCGACTTTGTGCGGACGCTTTGCGAAGGGCTACGGATTGCGGACGGACGCGATCTGTGGCGTTCCGACTTCAGGTTTTTGAAACGGCGCGCGAGACAGTATTAATCCCTGAGCGTCAGCAACTCGGCGAAGAGCGATTCCATATAATCCGCCGTGCTCAGCATTTGTCTTTCGTTCGCGTCAAAACCTCCCGAATAGCGGCATCGCGGGCTGTTTCCTCCAGAGCAATGAGGTGGTCTTCATTGCGCGGCGACGCTTCGCAGTAAGGGAAAGGTATGATCTGGGTCATGGAGCGTCTTTCGGCGGTTGCACGATTACTTCGATTCAAGTGCCTATTTAAACGGGGTGAAGGTTAACGAATCCGTGTATTGGCGTTTTGCTATGATTATGTGTGCGTTTATCGGCGTTTCTTGCGGATGACGGCTATCGGAACAGCGGGAAATCCACTGAGAAGGGTGTGGACTAGAAGCAATAACACCGACCCGATATCCGTTTTCGGAAGAAATATGCGTTTGGCGCAATCATAAGCGGATCAGGTAGAAGAGGTCAGTTATTGTTAACTTTACGGCTGAATAACTGCGGCAGTGCTCGGATACTTCACCGACTATCGGCGTGAGTGAGCGTCGGTCACCGAGACAATTATCTGCTGCGTCATGCAGCCGGGATGACCTCTGCCATTCGAATGAATCGAACGGTTTATCCTCAAGCCAGGACTGAGAGCACTGGTCGACCTCGCGATCGCATCGATACCACGAGGTCGACGCCGGCCGATATCCATTGCAATTCTGGAACTCTTCATGTCGATCAACGTCACCGCAAAACACGTTTCAGTCCAGACCTACTCCGTCATCGCTGTGACGATCTCGTTCGTGGCCGTCGCTCTTATCCTTACCGGCCTCGTCACGCGCGTCGTTGCAACGATGACTCACTCGGCAACCGAACTAGACGACGCACGAGCCAACCATCTGACCCGTACGGTCGTCGCAGAGCTTTCGGAGCATTTAGAAGGGACGACGGCCAACAACGCTCTCTCGAACGATGCCTATGCAGCGATCGGGTCGCATGCAGCCGCCGAGTTCGCCTACAAGATGTGGGGAAAGACGAGCAAGGACACTCCGGTGTATGATGGCGTCGTCGTGTCCGCTCCAGATGGCAGCATCGTGTCCGCTTATCTCAAAGGACAATCGTTCCAACCGGACACATATTTCGGTTATGGTTTTAGACGCCAGGTCGAGGCCGCGGCAAAGCCAGGGCAACGCCCACTGGTCAATTTTTTCAAGACTAAGGACGGCGTCTCATTGGTCTCCTCGCAGGCGATCCAACCGTCAGAAATAAGTTCGACGCTTCCCAAGCTTAGCACTCTGAGCTTCTACAAGGAGCTCAGGCCGGAGATGCTCGACGCATTGGCAGACGAGCACGAACTGGACGGCCTACGGCTTCAGGCAATGCCAGAACCGGGGCTTTTGAGTGCACCCGTCAAGGATATGGACGGCGCCGAGATCGCCTATTTCGTCTGGCCGAGCAGGGCTCCGGGAGATGCTCTCTTTAGAAAAGTTTATCCTGATGTTATTGCAGCAGGCGGCATCCTTGCGCTCTTCTTGGCGGCCGTCCTTCTCGCCGGCGCCGCCGAGGCGAAGCGTCTTCGACGGTCGGCGGAAACAGCGCGTTTTGAGGCAGATCATGATAGTTTGAGCGGCCTTCTCAACAGACACGGGCTGCTCAAAGAACTTGAGCAATCTGATGGCGCGGCCTCGGCGTCGCTTTACCTGATCGATCTCGATAGATTCAAGGCCGTCAACGATGCTTGGGGACACGCCGTCGGAGACGAGCTGATCCGAATTGTCGCTACCGCCCTGCGAGATTGTCATCCGGAAATCCGGGCTGTTGCGCGGCTGGGTGGTGACGAGTTTGCGCTGGTGCATGTCGGGTCGGTTGGCCGCCACGCAATTCAGTCCTCGATCCTGGCAATTTTCATCGAGCCGTTCAGAATCAATGGGCGGACGATCGAAGTGGGCGCGAGCATTGGAGTCGCCCCCCAAACGGGAAGCATACCGCCGCTGGAGCTGCTTCGCAGAGCGGACATGGCTCTTTACCGTGCCAAGGAGAATGGCAAGGGGCAGGCGATCGTATACGAGCTGGAGCTCGACCGAGAACGCCAGCGCATCGCTGACCTGGAAGATGAGTTGCGAAAAGCCATAGACGGCGGCGCAATCGAGCCGGTTTTCCAACCGCTCGTTTGCGCATCGACAGAGGCGATCATCGGGGTTGAAGCCCTGGCCCGCTGGCGCAGCCCGGCTGGGAACATCAGTCCGGAGATCTTCATTCCGCTCGCCGAGAAGTCAGGTCTCATCGATGCTCTCGGTATCCACATGTTGCGAACTTCTATCGTTCACGCTCAGAACTGGTCGAACCTGTCCCTGTCGGTCAATGTGTCGCCGGTCCAGCTGTGTAATCCGGACTTTGCCGGCCAGGTGATTGCGGTTCTTGAAGAGGCCGGTTTCGATGCGAAACGCCTGAGTCTTGAGATCACGGAAGGTGTGTTGATCTCCAATCCGGAACAAGCGCGCCGGTCGATAGACCAACTCCGACACGTCGGCATTAAATTTGCACTCGATGATTTCGGTTGCGGTTTTGCCAGCATCGGTGCGTTGCGGTTGTTCGGCTTCGACCGCATGAAGATCGACCGCTCTCTGGTGTCGGGACTCGGGGAAAACCCCAGAGGCGTTGACGTTCTCCGCGCGACGGTTGCCCTTGCATCAGCCCTCGATATTCCCGTAACAGCCGAAGGGGTCGAAAACATACAACAGGCAGAATTATTGCGGGAAACTGGCTGCGATCAGTTCCAGGGCTATCTCCTCGGCAAGCCAATGTCGGCCGACGAGATTTCCAGTAAACTAAGCCTGGAAAATCGCGCCGCATGAGGAACGGCACAACGCAGGGCCCACTGCAAGAATCGATCAACCGGATCCAGGAGCCGGCTATTGCGAGACTTCAGACCACGGCGTCTCGCAGATTAGCACCAATGTCGTTCAGACCGATTGGACAACCAGCTGAACTGCCGGGCACCCTGCATGGCAGCGGTGTAAGCAGGGAGTTCGGCGCCGTCGGATTGGTGTCGATCTGACTCGTGGGTATTTCGATCCCCAAGGCTCGCGCGAGCCTCAGTCGGAGCACTCGCGCCGGCGAAATGACGGGCTTGAACTCCTCGACACCGCTCGTCCTGTATAGCACGCGGCGAGCCCGAAATCGGGCAATCGCACCGGAGAATTTGCCAGCGGTTTCGGCAAACAGATATATGCCTTGTCGACCGAGCACCGCTCGCATCGTCGCCATGGCGAGGTTGAAGTTTTTTTGGAGGCGCTTAAAGGCCCCCCGGTGTTCACCGCGTATCACTATGATCAGGTCTCCGGCGGCCAACGCGCTCACGGCTTGGCAATATTGAGCGATGTTTTTGTCCGTCGAGGATAGCATGGCGTTGAAAAGCATAGCGACGCGACAGAAGTTAGGATGAACGTGATCTGTCGTCATTCGTAACCGAAAGTCCCCTTCAGTCGCGGCGCTCACGACGGTTTCAACCTCGCTCAAAAAAGCGATCGTTTCCGGGTGATCTGCGACGCCTACGTGTTCGTGCGCATGGCCTCGGCGCATATCACATTGACAATTGCAGTCGGCCGGAGCCGTGGCGACGGCGGGCGATAGCACGACGTTCGGTGTTTCTGGTCTTGGGCCAAAATATCGTCGGGCTTCACGTCAATCTGCCTTGATTCCTGGGCAATCGTCGCCGTCAACGTTCGCATATATCGTTTCGCTCGAACGCGAGCGGGCAGCGGCAGCGGTTCCTTCATTGGTCATGGGTGTCGATCCAAGCAGCGCCAGACGCTCCTCTCGATCTGGTGGACCGGCGATCGACGAAATCAACGCGTCAGCCTCAATCCACGGGCGACGCTGGTCTGCGTCCCACCGGCGCCATTGAGGGGCTTTATATCCCAGTTGGTTCCATCGAGACTCATCTTATCCAGGACGATAGCGGCACGGTCATTATTCATGGCAAACGTCGAATTGAAATGAATGTTGCGGCTTGGGAGATAGATTATTCCGTTGAGGGTGGCGTTCTGGTTCCCATCGAACAGCCAGTCGGTTTTGGCGAGGCCATGCTGTTCGAAGATGAGGATATCCTTGTAAGTGCCTGCCCTTGGTGCCGACAGATCGATGTTCACATTGCCGTTGAAATGCATGCTGGACGTGTCTGCAAAATAGAGCGTAACGTCGGTGCCAATGAGTGTCGTGCCTGAATTGAAGAACCAATCCCCACTCTTGATGATATAAAGGCCGGGCGAGAATTCGATCGTGGGCGATCCGTTCGCACTCAATCCATTGCAATAGATGCCCGGCGACAGCTTGTGCACGATCTTGTTGTCAGGCAGATGGCCGCCCATTTGAGAATCGCAACCCAGGCTACTGACGGAAGGCATGGCGCTCCCGAGCGTGTCCGGCGAGACATTGCAGCCTCGCTCGACTTTGGGATTGAGTTGATTGTTGTAAGCGACTTGTGGTCCTTTGATGCAAATTCTTGCCACCTGCAGTCCGTTGCCGCCGTCGGTAAAAGTAGCGGACGGTGAGGCCGTCGAGTGAACATGAATTTCACAATCGGTCTTGTGAATTCCAGCTCCGGAATTGACGTAGAGGGCATTCTGATCCCCGTTCAAGAGGAGGATGCAAGGTGTGCCGTCAGTCGCCGGGTTTCCGGCTGAACCGACAGCCGCGGACTGGACAGATACAGGCAGTTGATCGAAGTTCAAGACTGCCAGTAGCGACGTCTTAAGGGACGCCGTAGCCTCTCCGGAGACCGTCCCATCCGCACCGATCACGAACGTAGCCGTCGGCGCATATTCGCCAAGCGATGATACGCCAGCCCGGAAAAACGTCTGTGCTTCGGCAAGCCTTTGTGCTTGCGGCTCCCTTGCTGCCGCCAGGACAGCTGCATCCAATGATTCCTGCAAGTCGGCGCGGACATTCAATGCTCGTCCCAAATCGATAGCTCCTCCTGCTGCTCCCACAAGGACGACGGCGATCAAGGCTGTTAGAACGGCGAAGTTTCCGTGTATGTCCGCGGCAAGGCGCTGGATGTTAGAATAAAGGTCCCGGTATATCCGCAGCAAAATCATCAGGAAGGTCATTGGCGTGCTCAATCAACGTTCAGAAAGTGCTGTGGAAACACCCAGACGGTGAACGAGCTATTGATTTCCTTTGGAAAATTTTCTGAGTGCCAATCTTAGCTGCGCTAAGCGGCTGGCGGCCCCATAAACCGGATAACCGGTAAAGTGCACATCGGCCAGCGATCGAGATCGGAAGCTGGTTTTGGAGTTCACGACGAAGGCGATTATGCTTGCATGCGTCTTTCTGGGGTCGGTTCGCTCTGCTCCCAAGCGGAATTCGAAGATAAGATCGCAAACAGGCGCGAGGCGCTTGGAACCTCAAGCATTTGTTGACTTGCGACGCCTGAAGCGCGACGCACGATCAGACGCGGTAAGCGGGCTGCAGAACATCAGGACGGAATGCTCCATTGCGGCAGAACTCGGCAAACCTTTTGCGTTGGGCGTCACGCGGTTCGTCTCTTCATCGAAGTTTGTCGGATTGACGTCCGCGGCTCAAATCGTTGCCTGGCGCACGCGCGGAGCAATATCCAGCGCACACAGACGCTTTTGTTTTCTTCAACTCATTTGATTGCCGCACTCAGCGGACGGAGGGGCTTGGCGGCGTAGCCGAAAATTCTGTCCGCTCCGCGCCGCTTCATCCGGATTGCGCAAGCAATTTCGTCGAACGTGCCGTTGGTAGCCGATTGTTTATCCTAACAGATCTTCTCTGGCTATTCTAATCGTCAAAAACCGAGACAGCGATCGGGATTTCTTTCTCAGGCAGAGCAAAGCTCGCCTCAGATCCAACTTAACGAGATGAAAATGAAAAAAATTGAAGAGCAGATCAAGCCGTGGAGTGAGGCGCAAAAACAGCTTGGAAAGGAGGTCAGAGACCTCGTTCAAAAAAACCTGCGTCATGTGCTGAGTTGCGCTTACCGTACGGTCAACCCGGATTTCAAAGAGCTTCCGGAGGCGCTTTATCAACAAGAGCTACGCAAGTTCAATCGGATCTCTACAGGCGATTTTTCGGAGGCATATTTTGCCGAACAGGCCGAGATTGCCAGCAACATTGCTCAGATGGTGGAATACTCGGTCTATCTTTCGCCGGGCTACGCCAGCTATGCGGCGGAATTGGTGATCACCCTTGTCGACGGCGCTAAGTGGAGAACGGCCGCTAAACGTCGAGAGCTCATTCGCAGTCTTTTGAACTCGATCTTCATTGATGTATCGGTTGCGATGTATCACTTTTTTGCAGAAATCTCGGCTACCGCTGAAAAAGAGCGCGCCGACTTCGATCGCCGGCTCAAAGAAAGTGAAGCAGAAGCTGACCGGGTCTCCATGACCAAGCTCAGCGAAGCGCTCACTTCCCTTGCAAACGGAGACCTTACCTACCGAATTGAGGCGGCGTTTCCTGGAAAGAGCGAGGCCGCTAAGCACAACTTCAACGGCGCAACTGAAGCTTTGTTGGATGCAATGCTTCATATCAGTGCGACAGCGGAGGCCATTCGCACTGGCACCGACGAGATTGCGACAGCATCCGACGACCTTTCCCATCGCACGGAACGGCAAGCAAATTCGCTTGAAAGGACCGCCGCGGTCATCGAGGAAATCACAACCACCGTGCAACGCACTTCCGAGGATGCCAAACGGGCGACTCAAGTGGCATCCGGCGCCAAAGCCGATGTCAATCGCTCAGGCGAGATCATGAACCAAGCGGAACAAGCGATGAGTGAAATCGCCAAAAGTTCCAGGCAAATCAACCAGATCGTTGGGGTCATCGATGAAATAGCCTTCCAGACCAATCTGCTTGCGCTGAATGCGGGCGTCGAGGCCGCGCGTGCTGGCGATGCGGGCAAGGGCTTCGCAGTCGTCGCGTCCGAAGTGCGTGCTCTGGCGCAGCGCTCGGCTGAAGCCGCCAAGGAAATCCGGGGACTTATCGCCACGAGTTCAGAGCAGGTGCAGCAAGGGGTTGAGCTTGTGGAAAATACGAGCCGGACGCTGGGGATTATTGTAAGCAAGGTCAACGAGATCGATAGACTGATAGGGGCAATATCCGCCTCAGCACAAGAGCAGGCTAGCGGCCTTACTGACGTGAATGCCGCCATAGTGCAAATGGATCAAGTCACACAACAGAACGCGGCAATGGTTGAAGAAACAACAGGTGCTGCGTCCGAACTCCGAGCGAAGTCGAGACACCTCACTGATTTGGTCAACCAATTTAGACTTTCCGATCGTAGGGCCGTTCGTTCGCATTCTGCCAGAAGCGTCGATATTGCAGCGTAATTTGTGAACGTGCAGCTCACGAAGCGGCGCGGGCGCGTCCAGATGGCGGGACGCGCCCACGCAACGGCTTTCGTTCGAAGCCTGATCAAGCGTCTGGCTGCTTCCCGCACCGTCCGACTGGAGCGCGGCATTGATCGCGTGGAGGGGTAGAGTCGGTGCGACCTGCTACCAACAGCTATAGGAGGTATGAAAAGGCGCTTGTATGGATTGCCTCTTACGAAACAACCCGGTTGCGGCCGCTCTTTTTCGCCGCATAGAGATTCTGATCGGCGATCGCCAAAATCTCGCTCGGAGAATTGGCGGACAGGCTACCGGCGACGCCTATGCTGATCGTGACGAGCAGCCCGTTGCAGATCTGCGCCCAGTCCCAGCGTTCAATCGTCGAACGCAGCCTCTCGCAGACATCGGCCGCCCCTCCGGGAGGGCCCGCCAGCAGGACGACAAACTCCTCGCCGCCAAAGCGGATCGCCTGATCGGTAATCCGCAACTGGTTGCGCAATATGGTTCCAATGGCGCTAAGCACCTGGTCGCCGATCATATGGGAGAAGTTGTCGTTGATCGACTTGAAGTGATCGACATCCAGCATCGCGATGGAATATGGACGCGTCTCGGACGCCAGCTCCTTGAAGCGGCTGTCAAGATATTTGCGGTTATAGAGCCCAGTCAGCCCGTCAAGATAAACGGCGCTGGCAAGGATATCGGTTTCCTCCTGCAATTTCTGATAGGAGGCTTCCAGCGTTTCGGCGCGCTTCGACTCTGTCTCCGCGACTTCCTTGAGCCGCTTGGTTTCATAATAGATTTCGGCCAGGCGTGCGCGCTGCTGGGTTCTCTCGGCGCTGTTCTGCAGATATGCTTGGTGGTATTTCTTGTGGGCCTCCAGCGCCAGATCGAACTGCCCCAGCCCTTCATGCGCCTGAGACAGATAATAATAGATCTGGATATAGGAATCAAAACTGCCGCCCTCGCCGATCGATTCCATCGCCTCGAGCAGCAGCGCTCGGGCGTCCGCGAATTTTCCATAATTGATGTAGATCTGACCCAGGGTGTAGAGATATTGCTGCCTGTCCCTGACATAGCTGTTTTCTTGAAACAGCTGGTAGCGCTCCATGCACTGGAGCGCCTTTTCGTGCTCACCGATATGGCTGTAGTAATCGGCGTTGTTGCCGAGACAAATGCGGGCTGCCCAGCTGTCGCCGGTTTCGATTGCGATGTCGAGCGCCTGGTCGGTCAGCTCAAGCGCGCGCAGCAGCAGCCGGTGTCCTTCCTCCGGTTTGCCGAGGGCTTGGGCAATATATCCGCTCTCCGAATGGGCGCCGCCGAGATTGATGAGCCACCAGCATTCATAGGTCCTGTCGCCGATCGATCTGGCGAGTTCGACGGACCTCTCGCTCATCAGGATGGCCCGGTCGGGTTGCTTGTTGTACCAGAAGATAATTCCAATAACGTTGGTCGCTAGACTTTGCGCTTTCAGATCGCCGTTCCTATCAGCCAGCTCCAATGCGCGGGTCGCCTCCTCGATCGCTTCTTCTGGCAAACCCAATTCCAGGAGCAGCCATCCGAAATACGCCCGGGCGTAGGCTTCCTGGGTCGGCTCCCCGGTCAATTTCCAGTAATCCACCGCTTGGCGGACATGCGTTAGCCCGAGTTCGGCCTTGCCGATCTGAAAGCAGTACCAGGCAATATCGGTATCGCATTGAGCGGCGAGCCGATCGTCGCCCTGCGACCTGGCCTCGGCCAGAAGTCGGCCGGCAAGTGTCAGTGCCTCATCCGACCGGCCTGTGCATGCAAGGTGCCACGCGTGCTGTAGGCTGAAGTCCGCGTTTTGAGTGCTTGGCTCGATATCGATGATTTGCATGTTAAACGCCAAGAAGCATTTGAAATGGGGAGGAGGCACTCACTGACACGAGCCAACTGGTTACTAAGTGTCGCCGACTGAGGTGACGGGTGGCGCTCCTTTGCGCAGGGTCAACAGCTGAGCGTTGAGCGCCTCCATATTGTTAGTTGCCGAGATCATGCTTTCGCGTGCTCGCGCCAACACCTCTCCGATAGCGTGATGACAAGGTTCTTGCTCCACAACGATTAGCCGGCCACCACCTTGTTGCGTAAGTTCGCGGGACGGGAATCGGACGATCTGGGTCATCGTTTTCTTTCGAGATTATACCAGTTTTTACAAAGAGGCTCTGCAGGAAAGGCGTTCGTGTAACCCGTTCACATTTCGCGGAGCGCAAAGATATGATGGGAGTCAGGGAAAATTACCTCTCGGAATACGGCAGTTATTTCGGTGGCCTTCGCTCAAGCTGGACATCAAAATTCCTCCCATTCCTTCGATACTGCTGCTGTTGCAACCCTTGCACCGAAAGCACTGGTCAGTTTCTGGCCCAGGGCGCGTGCCGGAGAACTCATCGGTTTGTTCGTCCGATCGGCCATTCGGATGTTGGGCCGGCTATCATCGAGCTTGAAGCGGGCGATCAGGCGGGCCAGATTAGAAGCTTCCTCCGCTAGTCGGTTGGTGGCCGCGGTAGACTCCTCGACCATCGCAGCATTCTGCTGCGTTACCTGGTCCATCTGATGCACCGCGGTGCTGACCTCAGAAAGGCCGGACGACTGTTCGCGGGCGGCCGTCGCGATCGAATGAACATGTTCATTGATTTTCACCACGTGCTCCTGGATCAAGCCGAGCGCTTCGCCCGTGGCGGTTACCAACTTGACGCCTGACTGAACCTCCCCGCTCGAACGGGAGATCAATGTTTTGATGTCCTTTGCGGCGACGGCTGAACGCTGGGCCAACTCGCGCACCTCTTGAGCGACAACCGCAAAGCCCTTACCAGCATCACCGGCTCGAGCGGCTTCCACCCCGGCATTCAGCGCCAGAAGGTTGGTCTGAAACGCGATTTCATCGATTACGTTGATAATCTGGCTGATCTCGCCCGAGGCCTGGTCGATGCGTTCCATTGCCGATACGGCATCCTTGACCACAGCGCTCGACTGCTCCGTGCTGCGGCGCGCTTCATCGACCATGTGGGTCGCTTCCTGCGCTCGTTCTGTTGAATTCCTAACAACAACTGTGATTTCCTCGAGGGCAGAGGAGGTCTCCTCCAGCGAGGCAGCCTGCTGTTCCGTTCGCTTCGAAAGGTCCCCTGAAGCAACTCGCATCTCACCGGCGCCACTATTGATAGTATCGATGGCCGCACTAACCTCGCCAATCACGGAGCGTAGATTGGTCATCGTGGTGTTGACATTCTGCTGCAGTTCACCAAAAGCGCCCTGGAAATGCCCCTTCATAGCGTCGGTCAGATCACCTTCTGCTAGGGAGGTAATCACTCGACGCGTCTCGACAATCCCTATTTCCACCGAGGACACGAGCTCGTTGACGCTCGCCGCAAAGCGGTCGAGGTCAGGATTGCCATATTCCCTGTCGATACGTTGGCTAAAATCACCGGCAACGGCCGCCGCTACCACCGTTCGGATATCTGACTGCAGGTCTGAACTCTTTTTCTGGAAGATAGTTTCCTGAACACTCATATTGGCGACTTTAATGCCGTTCTGCTTGAACACTTCGACGGCTTTTGCCATGGCGCCCAATTCGTCGCCCCGTGTGGCGCCTGGGACTTCGATGGTCAGGTCGCCACTGGCGAGAATATGCATTGCCTCGGTCAGACGCCGCACCGGCTTCACGACCTGCACTATACCAGCAAAAGCTCCCAGCAAAACCGCAAGCAAAGAGCCAAGGGCAAGTACCGTGTAGCTCGTTGCGATAGTCGTGTTTGTCACGACATTTGCCGCTTCGTTCTTGCGCTTCAACTCGGACTTCGCCCATTCGTATTGTTTTGTCGCATCAGCATCGAATTTACTGCGCGCCGGAGCGAAACTGCTGGCGGTGAGCTTGAGTGCTGTTTCGTTGTCGTCGACCAATGCGGCTTTGATGATCGGCTGCGTGGAGGCGCGCACTGCATCCAAGTCCGCCTTGATCGTATTGAATTCTTCCTTTCGTTCTGGGTAGAACGCCGAAGCGGTTTCGACGAACTTATCGGTTTCATCAAAGACCTGGTTCAACTCCGCTACGGACTTCTCCATGCTCGTCCGATCGGACTCGGCAATCAGGCGGTAAAGCACTCGACCGATCGAATCCGAATTGCCTGTGACTTCCGCGAGCTTGATCGTACCGCTCGCATCATTATCCAACACTGCGCTGAAAGTTTTATCTATGCTGCGAAGTTTCATTGCCTCATAGATGCTGACACCGGCACCAATCGCGACCGTCACGAGAGTGAGAACCAGGAGCTTGGGCGCGATCTTCATTGAGTTAAGAGCCATGATGGGGATCCTTTGGACTTGATTAGTTGGATGGGAGATTGGAGTGGCGGCAGCGACAAATACTGCTACTGAAAGTATCGACAGGTGCTGCGCCCTACCCGGCTTCGGACAGTGGCGAACTGAGACTGAGAGGATTGGCCGATACCTGTGACGTCCATGCAAAAACCCTTGTGATACGCGCATTCATGAGCCCGATCTCACTTTGGGAACGAGGAGCGCTACGATCCATTCTGCGGCGGCGCAGGGCTGACTACCCGACGACGAACCGACTTCGGCAAAGTCGCGCTGGCTCTCAATGCGAGCGGCTACTCACTCCTTTAAGCGGCTGCGGTGGTTAACGCTTTTTTGCTTTCGGCGGCGGGAATGATATTGTCTGCGCAAACCGGCTTTTCCAGCGTATCGCGGATGCCCGGACCGCATCGTCCGAGCAACCCGACCAGATCAACGCATCCGCAATGCAGGAGACCTCTTGGCGCGAATCGACGCATACGGTTCAAAAAGGGAGCATCTCCAATCGCCCCCGCACAAAACCACCATGATATTGCCGGCGACAATCTACGCCGAGAGGCGCTCGTACGAGCTGGTGATCACAGCCCGCGTCGCGTCGAGAACCATCTGAAACTAACAGCAGACCCTGCGGCGAGCGCCGTTCCTTACCGGTCTATCGATGTCAGATGGGTCGCCTGAGCGGCACAGGTGGTCGGCGACAGCGTTGGTATGTTGCGAGAATTGCTTGTCTTAGCACGATTAGGATAGCGTATCCTGACCCGGTAAGGCATTCCCGTTCCGCACGATTCGAACCGAGTGTGTTGAGGACCAGACTGCATTTTGCCGCCAGCTCACGCTCATGGGCTGGGGGGGGCGAGCTCCACCAATAGCCGTTTCGGTCGTGCCGGCAGAACGTTGCACATCATGAAATTCTAACGCGGATTGTTTGGGAAGGCAGTTCGCCAAACTTCTTCCTATAGCTGATCGCGAACCGGCCTGCGTGCATAAAGCCCCATTTTTGCGCAAGTTCCATGACTGAAATACCCGGCGGCGCCTCCAGCAGCTCTTGCCGGACAGCAAACAGGCGGAGCTCTTGAAGAAACGCCATTGGTGTTGTGTTACGGAACCGTTGAAACATGTTT
The DNA here is from genome assembly GCF_029714285.1 of Rhizobium sp. CB3090. Lineage (NCBI taxonomy): Bacteria > Pseudomonadati > Pseudomonadota > Alphaproteobacteria > Hyphomicrobiales > Rhizobiaceae > Rhizobium > Rhizobium sp. CB3090. The sequence goes on along the minus strand of NZ_CP121664.1, from coordinate 447,756 downwards.
TGCAGGCTTCGCGTGCTCGTCGAGGCTTCGGCAGCGATCTGCTCTAATCTGATGGGCTCGGAGAGGTGAGCGTGCATATAATCAATGGCCCTCCTCAGTTGTTTTGGAGTGGTTGCACTGACGGGCCTCGCGACCGCCGAGGAGAAGTTGTGGGGCAGGGCTTCGAGGACCAGATTTCCGATGGTTTCTGTTAAGTTTGTCAGGGCAAGCGGAGCCTTTTGCAGGTTTTTTTCGCCCGTCAGCCCGGAAAATGCTGCCTCCGACAGCATTTGCAACAATCTTCCGGGCCCTTCTTCCAAGTTGATGTCTGGATAGAACTCTACGTCTCTGCGGATCGGACGCTCCAGCATATTGGCGAGTCTTTGCTTCAGGTCCGCCTTTTCCAAGAGAAGAAGCAGATGCCGCCGCCGCCCTGCTATTTCCACGCGACCTTCCATTTTGCCATCGGCAATGGTTCCGATCCCTGGAGTAGAGAAAGAACCCATTTTGGTATGACCGATGTGGGCGTCTCCGACGACGGGGAAGAAAATCAGCAGCTTGTCGCTTGCACCTTTCCGCTCAAATTGAATTTGACCTTCATAGCTACAGTCGACAAGCGAAAGCCTGTCGATGCTGCCAAACTTGCAGGAATACCTGATCTTTCCGCGAGGCTCCGTCCGGATCAGAGAAGCCGATGTTGACAGCAATGCAGACAACTCATCGGGGTCTGTTCCCTGAAATGAATTACCGTCCGAGACTGTCGTCTGGTCCATGCTGCCAATCACTCCCCGTGTCGATTTGTGGCAAGTCATCGCGTCGTCATGTTTGCAAATCGCCAAGAGCAGTTAGCGACTGCGCTCTTAATCGGTGCCTCTCTGTCGGAAATATCAACTGATCAACACCGCCGTTTACAGATGCTTCCGCCGGCATCCCTCTAACGGCGACGTCGGATTGGCTAATTCTGCAATAGGGCATCTACATTTGCCGACGAGCTTCCGGTTGTCCTGATGTCGAGCGTTTCATCCCTGGCGATCGCTGCCTTAAGCTTCCTGATCGGGCTTGCGACGTCGCGCACCGGCCCAATGGCGCTTGCGCCACGAAGCGCGCCGTCGGCCGTGACCGACAAAAAGAGACGCGCGGCACCCGATGTCGCGGGGATGGTAATTTCGCCAAGCGTCGGCAGGCCGGCAACCTGAAGCGCAAAATCATACTGGTTGCTCCAGAACCACGGCACCTCGTCGAATGCCTTTTCCTGCCCCAGCATGTTGCGCGCCACCGTGTCGGCCTGATCTTCCGCATTGCGCCAGTTTTCGAGCCTCAATGCGCTGCCGAAAATCCTGCTTTTGTATCTGCAGACGTCTCCGCACGCGAAAATGTCGGGATCTTCCGTCTGCAGAAGGGGATTAACGACGATGCCGTTGTCGACCGCGAGACCCGCCGCCTCAGCAAGTTCTGTCCGCGGCCGGACGCCGACGCCATAGACGACGACATCGCAAGCGATGGTTTCGCCGCCTTCGAAGTGAACGGCCGAGACTGCCTCTTTGCCTTCCAGGGAAGCCAAGCGGACGCCGAAGCGAACGTCCACGCCACGGCTTCGATGCTCGGCAACCAGTGCCTCGGACACGGCAAGCGGTAGACTGCGGCCCATGGCGTATGGTGCTATTTCGAGGACATGGACGTCGCAGCCGAGTTCTACTGCGGCGGCTGCGACTTCGAGCCCGATCACGCCAGCTCCGATCACGACGACCCTTAACCCGGTTTTAAGCGAGCGCGCGATTGCATCGGCGTGCTGAGGCGTTCGCAGCGGCCAGACGCCGTCCAACTCCGCGCCCGGCAGCGTCAACCGATTGAAGGCGGACCCGGTCGCCAGAAGTAGTTTTCCGTATGGGACGTCCTCGCCGTCTGCGAGCACGACGCGCTTGTTCTGGCGATCGATTCTTGCGACCGAGGTTCCAAGCCGCAAGCCGATGTTGTTATCGTCGAACCAGCTATTGGGAAAAAACGCACACTGATCGCTGCTCTTCTTACCGAGAAGGACGGCCTTGGACAGTGGCGGGCGGTCATACGGTGCATGAGGCTCGTCGCCGACCAAGGTGATGTCTCCGGTCCAGCCATGCTTGCGAAGGGCGGCTGCCGCCTTCGCACCGCTGTGGCCGGCGCCGACGATGACTGCGGGTTGCGTGTTCACGACGGAGTACCCCAAAAATCAGGTCGAACCTCAGGACTGGCGTGCCTTTTCGGTGCCGAAGGCGATCATGCTGCTGCTGATCAATTCGTCGCCCTGCTTCTGCAGCATTTCGCCTGCTTCGAGGATATCCCGCGCCTCGCGGTTTTGGCTGAGTTTGAACTTGCCCGTCAGGCGGGTGATCTCGATTTCAACCCCGACGATGGCTTTCAACATCATGTCGATATAGTCCTTGGGACTATCAGTCATCTTCCACGGATCGGCCTGCGCGGCCTCGTGCGTCCGGGTGAGGCGGGCGACCAGTCCACGCACATAGCGCTCGTCGTCGCGGATTGTGACGCGCCCATGAGCATGGACCACGAGGTAATTCCAGGTCGGGACCTGCTTCTTGAACTCGCGCTTGCTCGGATACCAGTTGGGCGCGATGTAGGCGTCGGCGGCGCGGAAGACGACCAGCACTTCGTCGCCGGTCGATACGTCCTGCCAGACGGGGTTTGCGCGCGCCACATGGGAGTGAAGGGTGCCGTGTTCTCCCTCCGACCGGTTCAGCTCAAAGGGAAGGTGGTTGGCGTCGAGGCCAGCCTTGCCGTTGGTGACGAGGATGCCGAGCGGGTTCTTCTCGACGAGGTCGAAAAGCGCTTCCGGACGGTTTTCGGCAAAGTGCGGGGGTACGTACATGATAACTCCTGGGCGCAATTGGCTGGCACGCTCATGGCGGGCTAGGACTGGTGTCAGATCTCGGTCATTTGGAATTCGGCTTTGGTGGCGCCACAGTCGGGGCAAGCCCACTCTTCGGGCACGTCGGCCCAGCGCGTGCCGGCTGGAATGCCGTCCTCGGGACAGCCATCCTTCTCGCTGTAAATAAAACCGCACAGGACGCACAGCCACGTCTTGAAAGGCGGGTTTTCATCGACGCCGCTTTCAAGCGTCGGAACGGTGTCGTCGCTCATGGCAATACTCCATTTCCCTGAAGCCAAACGGGGCTCACTCGATGTCTGGAGTATCCTTGATCCAAATTGGCCCATTTCATAGGACCAGTATCCGTCATTTTCGGTGAACCACACGAACCGTTATGGAAGCCCCGGGTCGGGACGGTTTCAGACTTCGACGGCCAGATGTTCGGGCTTCGACAGCGGGCCGCGGATCGCGCCGACGCAGGCATCGAGGACGTCTTTCAGCCGCCGGACGGCGGCTTGGAGTTCGCCAGGGGTGAACCCTCCAAATCCCAGCATCAACCCGAAGCGGGCCGGAGGATTGGCGAACATCGGCGAAATCGGCCGTACGACCAGACCGGCCTTGGCCGCGTCTTCGGCGATTTTCACATCGTCGATGCCGAGAGGCAGCCAGAGCACGACATGCATGCCCTGATCCGACGGCTGCAGGGTCGCCCACGAAGGAAGGTCCCGCTCGATCGCCTTGATCAGGGCGTCGCGCCGTTCCGAATAGGCGCCGCGGATCCGGCGCACGTGCGCCTCAAAGAGGCCCTCGCGCATGTAGCTTGCGAGAACATGCTGATCCGGCGTCGGAGAATGGCGGTCGATCATCGCACGCGCCCCGGCGAAAGCATCGATCAACGGTTCAGGCACGATCGCGTAGCCGAGGCGCAGCGATGAGAACAGCATCTTGCTCAGCGTACCCAGATAGACCACGCGGGAGGGATCGAGGCCTTGCAGGGACGGGAATGGGTAACCCGCATATCTCAGTTCACTGTCGTAGTCGTCTTCCACGACCCAGGCATTGTTGTTGCGAGCCCAGGAAAGCAGCGACGTGCGCCGTGGCATGCTGAGCGGCATGCCAAGCGGATATTGGTGGGAGGGCGTGACGAAAGCGACACGCGCGCCGGGACATCGAACGACTCCCTCCCTGACGTCGATGCCCTGCCCATCGACGGGGATCCGACAGGTCGTGATGTTGAAATTGCCGAGCACCGCCTCGATACCCGGATAAGCCGGATCTTCTGCCCAGACGGAATCGCCGCCGGTCAGGAGCACGGTTGCGGCCAGAAACAGACCCTGCTGCGTTCCGGCGGTGATGATGACCTGATCGGCAGTGCATTTCACCGCCCGCGCCTTTCGGACGTATTCGGCGATCGACGCGCGCAATTCCGGCAGCCCTCTTGGATCGATATATCCTGAGGGGGCTGCGGGTCTCGTTGCCCGGACACGGTTTCCCAAGCGCCGCCACTTATCGTCGGGAGCGACGTCGCCGGCCGGATGTGCGATTGCAAATGGCAGGGCGCGTTGCGGGCGCAGCGCCTTTGCAACGGCCGCAAGCCGGGCCACATTTTCGGGCAGCGGGAGCTCGCTCGCCGGCGCCTCGAGCACCATGTCCGGTGAAATTGGATCGGACGCGTCCTCATGGACATTTGCGACAACGGTGCCGCTGCGCGCCCGCGTCTGGAGGTAACCTTCCGCATAAAGCTGGTCGAAAGCTTCGACAATGGTGCCACGCGCGATACCAAGCGTTGCCGACAAGGCTCTGGTCGATGGCAGGCGTTCCCCGGGCTTCAACTCGCCCTTCGCAATCGCATCACGCAGGGCCTGGGCAAACTGCTGGCCGATGCGGCCGCTCGTCCGATCGAAAGATCGCAGCGAAGCGATTGTGATGAGGTCTTGCCGCCGCGCCATGATTTTCTGGACCACTTCCTGTTGAAAATATGGGCGAGGATGATAGACCAACGACGCCGGAAGATGAAGATCCTTCAGGCAACGGTCCGAGAGAATATTGGCTAGTTTCCCAATGCCGCCCGAAGCTGAAAACGAGGATTGGCAACCTGTTCCGGTGTCATGGGCGCTTGTTTGGCAAGAAGCTGACGGGCAAGAGCCTGATCATGAACACTGTTGAGGCTTTCGACGGCGCGTAGCCGGCGATCTACGAAGTGCCACAGGGAAAATGCACCCGCTTCGCCGTCACGCCTGACCGTCAAATCGACACCGTCCAGGAAGCCTACCCTTTGAAACTTGCAGAGGCGCTGATCGGACCAAAAGACGGGCGGAGCAATGTATGGGGCAGGGGATCCGGTAAGCGTCGCCGCCGCCGTGGCGGCCTGTCCGTGGGCGTTCTGAATACATTCGAGGCGTATCATCCTGCCGAGTTGCACACTTGGGAAAATCGTGCAGTCACCGACGGCCAGAATGGCGGGATCCGAGGTCCGCATGAATTGATCGACAACGACGCCGTTCGCACAGGCAAGACCGGCATCAAGCGCGAGATCGATGTTCGGTGAAGCACCGATGGCAAAAAGGCACATGTCCGTGTCCAGCCGGCGTCCATTGGTCAGGGTCACTGCGTGAAGGCGGGCGGCCCTTGCGTGGATTTCCGCAATGCCGGCCTCGAGGTGGACGTCGACACCGGCGGTGCGATGAAGCTCCTCGATCGCCTGGGCAATGTCAGGGGAGCACGAACGCGCCAAGAGGCGCCCATGAAACTCGACCAGCGAAACATCGCAGCCGACGCTTGAAAATGTCGAGGCCAGTTCAAGGCCGATCAGGCCCCCGCCGACGATCACGACTTTCTTGGGCGACCAAACTGCATCGCGAACGAGCCGGGCGTCGTCGAGGTCACGCAGGTTGATGACCCCACGCGGCACCGTACCGAAGCTTTTCGGCAAGCCTCTTGCATGCGCCCCTGTCGCAAGCACGAGGGAATCGTAATGGAGCCGCCGGCCGCCGTCGAGCTCGACAGTACGGTCCTGCCTGTCGATCCTGACGCATTTCTTGCCTGAAAGCAGTTGGATATGGGAGTCGCTGAAAAAGCGCTCCGGACGCAGCAGGATGTCGTACGGCGCGAGATCCTGCGTCAGATAGTTTTTCGAAAGCGGCGGTCGTTGATATGGAAGATCATGCTCCCCATTGATGAGCGTAATCGGCTCCTGGTAGCCCATCTCACGGCACTTTGCCGCGAGCTGAACGCCCGCGTGCGACGCACCGACGATGATCAATCCTCTTGGCACGGCGGTCCTCCCACCCCCCTTGGAGGTATTCTTAGCCTACGCCGCCTCCAGTCCTGATCGGGCGGTGTCGAGAACAGCCGGTGGCACGGCGGCCTCGAACGCCCGAGCGGCGAACAGCACTAACTCATCGGCCCGCATCGGACCGACGATCTGAAGGCCGATCGGCATTCGCTCGCCGTCGAGGGCGCAGGGAACGGAGATTGCCGGCAACTGCGTAATATTGAACGGGTAGGTGAAGGGGCTCCAGTTGGTCCAATCGTTCCCCCATTCGTCGACGCCAGCAAAACCCGCCGGCGGGATATCCATGCCCGCAGGCAGAGCCGCCGTCGGCATCTGCGGCGTGATGATCAGATCATAGCTCTCAAAAACCCGATTGAGACGAGCCGACAGCTCCACACGCTTGCGCGTCAATGCCTCGATCACGTTGGCGCCGCTGATCGCTCGGCCCCGCTCTGCCGCGCGTGCCATTCCGGGGTCGCAGCGCGACCAGTCTTCCCGCGCGTAGCTGCGCAAAATGAGGGCCGCGCCCGCTTCCCAAAGCGTCGCGAGAATGTCTTTGGGATCCTCAATGGCCAGGTCTATCTCGTCGACTGAAGCGCCGAGCCGCGCAAATTCAGCGGCGGCATGTTTGACCGCGGATGCGACCACAGGATCGACATGGTTCGCGAAGCCTAAGTCGATCGAGCACCCGATGCGCAAGCCCTTCAGCTCCTGATCGGAGATCTCTTGGTAGTTCGGCGGCAGTGTATTCCAAGCCGTCGGATCGCGATGGTCCGGCCGGCTGATGATGGACAGCATCGCCGCGACATCCGAAACACTCCTTGCGATCGGACCGATATGGGCAAGCCCGCCCATGGCCGACAGCGGGTAGGACGGCACCCTGCCGTAGGAGGGCTTGAATCCGACGACGCCGCAGAAACTCGCCGGAATGCGGATCGAGCCGGCGCCGTCGGTTCCCAGATGAAAGGCGCCCATCCCGAGCAGGGCCGCGACTGCGGCGCCGGCCGACGATCCGCCGCTCGTGCGCGACAAGTTCCAGGGATTGCGAGTGATCCCCGTCAAAGGGCTGTCGCCCGCACCCTTCCATCCGAATTCCGGCATCGTCGTTTTGCCGAGTAGGATGGAGCCAGCCTCCTTCAGGCGCGCGACCGCCGGCGCGTCGAAGGCCGTCGGGAGATCCGCAGTCAGCAGGGATCCTTGGCGATTTGGAAAACCGCTCCACGCGATGTTGTCCTTGATCGTGGCAGGCACGCCGTCCGCAGGTCCCAATTGATCACCGCGCCGCCAGCGCCGCTCGGAGACTTGCGCGGCGTTCAACGCACCTTCACGGTCGACGAAAACGAAGGCGTTCACCTTCGGCTCGAATCGTTCGATGCGTTCGAGACAGGCGCTCAAGACCTCGACCGGGGAGAATTCCCCGGAACGATAGCCCCTCGTCAATGCCTGAGCGGAGAAGGATGCCAGATCGGTCATAGAATATCCTTAGGCGAGACGCGCGGGCTTCGAGGGGACGATGAGTGGATAAATCGCTTCCGATCTGACTGACGCCCGATGCGCTTTTGAAGCGCCAGATAGCTGCAAATCGACCGGTCCAGAATTATCGAAGAGCCGGGGTGTTGGTGCCACGCGCCCAGCTGACGCGCTGCTTCTAGTGGTCTTTCTGCGTTCGGCAACTGGTATTCAGCCGATGGACCAGTTTTATCCGAGCCGAGTGAAAACCGCTGGATTCTGGACCTACTCCGAGACGCAACTGGACGTGATGATCTCACGAACTGAAATTCGGAGATGCTCATGAACCAGGGTGTTCGATGTCCGGCCCGTCCACAGCCGATGAGCAAGGCGGCCGGTCGTGCGGCATCCCCGAAGACCGGCGCCGTTTCGGGTCGGAGCGTCGCCTAACACCGTCGTCGAAATCTTTCACCTCAGGAAACCGGCCGACGCGAGGTCCGATCACGACCAATCCACCGCGCCTCAATGCGCAATCTTCACGCCGCATAGACAATAAAGGGGAACCAGCTATGCCGTCACTGAAAATTCTTCGCAGATCGTTCATCGCCGCGCTCGCGGCAACCGGGAGCATGATGGCGATGCCGTCCTTCGTCCTCGCTCAGGAGGCGGACAAGGACACGCTGCGCGTCGTCATGCAGGCGGACCTCAGGATTATCGACCCGATCTGGACGACGTCGAACGTCGTGCGCGACTACGGCTACATGGTCTACGACACGCTATTTGCAATGGATGCCGACGGCAAGATCCAGCCGCAGATGGTCGACAGCTACACAGTCAGCGACGACAAGCTGACGTACACCTTCACGCTCCGAGACGGCCTCCTATGGCATGACAATCAGCCGGTGACGACGGCCGACATCATCCCCTCGATCAAACGCTGGGCCGCGAGGGACTCCTTCGGCCAGACGATGATGACCTTCATCGCCAGCATCGAGGCGAAGGACGACAAGACCTTCGTCATCAAGCTTAAGGAGCCGACTGGGCAGTTGATCGCGGCGCTCGGCAAGCCGTCGTCCAACGTTCCCTTCATGATGCCGAAGCGCGTGGCGGAAACGGATCCCAACACGCAGATTTCGGATACCACGGGCTCTGGCCCCTACGTTTTTATGCGTGACCAATGGAAGCCGGGCGACCGGGCGATCTTCAAGAAGTTCGAGGGATACAAGCCCCGGGCGGAAGCTCCGTCCGGTCATGCCGGCGGCAAGGTCGCCAAGATCGGAACCGTCGAATGGCGAACGATCGCCGACCAGCAGCAGGCGATCAACGCGCTGATCAATGGCGAGATCGATATCATTCAGCAACCCTCCACCGATCTGTTGCCGCTGCTTGAAGGCGACGCCGCCGTGAAACTGGTCGACTGGGTCCCGGATGGCTACCAGTACAATCTGCGCTTCAATTCGATCGTCAAGCCATTCGACAATCCGAAGGTCAGGCAGGCTGCCCTCTACGCGCTCAACCAGCAAGATTTCCTGCAGGCCGCTATCGGCAATCCCGCCTACTACCGCGTCTGCAAGGCGATGTTCGTCTGCGGTACGGCGCTGGAAACGAATGCCGGCATGGACGACAAGCTGGAATCGAACTTCGTCAAGTCGAAGGAACTGCTGGCCGAGGCCGGCTACAAGGGCGAGCCGGTCGTTCTTCTCCACTCGACCGATCTGCCGGCACTCGTCAACATCGCGCCTGTCGCAAAGTCGCTGCTCGAGCGGGGCGGCTTCGTCGTCGACATGCAATCCATGGACTGGCAGACGGTGCTGTCGCGTCGGGTGCGCAAGGATCCTCCCGCACAGGGCGGCTGGAGCGCCATGGCGACCTTCTGGTCGACGGCCGACGTACTGAACCCCGTCATGGGAGCGTTCTTCAATGCCTCCGGCGACAAGGCGGCGTTCGGATGGCCGAACGACCCGCAGCTTGAGGAGCTTCGCTACAAGTTCGCGCGTGCCGCGACATTGGAAGAGCAGAAGGCCATTGCGCAATCCATCCAGATGCATGAGGCAGAAAGCCCGACGCACGTCGTTCTCGGCGAGTTCAAGATACCTTCTGCGGCGCGGTCGGACGTCAGCGGGTTCATACCGACCTCCACACCGGTCTTCTGGAATATCGAGAAGGGCAAGGTGAGCAACTAATCCCCCGGGTTTTCCTGTTTATGGCACGGGTACCAGAAAGGTGATGTCATGGCTTCCTACATCCTTCGACGGCTCGTCGCGACAATCCCGGTAATGCTCATCGTCGCAGCATTGGTGTTTCTGATGCTGCGACTGACACCGAGCGATCCGGCGGCGATCATCGCCGGCGACAATGCCACGCAGCAGCAGATCCTGGAAATTCGCGAAAAGCTCGGCCTCGAACAGCCGATCGTCACGCAGTTCTTCGTGTGGCTCGGCAACATCCTGACCGGCAACTTCGGCGACAGCTTCTTCTTCAAAAAATCGGTCTGGGATCTGATCTCCGACCGGATCGAACCGACACTCTCGCTCTCGCTCGTTACCATCCTGATTGCGGTCGTGGTGGCCATCCCGCTTGGTGCAATCGCGGCCTACCGGCAGGGCACCGTCCTCGATCGGCTCGTCATGGGTTTTTCGGTACTCGGCTTCTCGATCCCGGTATTCGTGATCGGCTATCTTCTGGTCTACGTCTTTGCGATCCAACTCAAATGGTTTCCCGTCCAGGGTTACCAGAGGATCGCCGGTGGGATCGGACCCTGGCTCAACAGCCTGGTGCTGCCGGCGACCACGCTTTCGGTGATCTACATCGCGCTCATTGCCCGCATGACACGCACCAGCATGCTGGAGGTGCTTTCGGAGGACTTTATCCGTACCGCGCGCGCAAAAGGTCAAACCGAAACAAAGGTTCTCTTCGGCCATGCGCTGAAGAACGCCGCCGTTCCAATCGTCACCGTCGTCGGGATCGGCGTCGCGCTGCTTATCGGAGGCGTCGTCGTCACCGAAAGCGTCTTCTCCATACCGGGCCTTGGGCGCCTCACCGTTGACGCGGTACTTGCCCGCGACTTCCCGGTGATTCAGGCAATCATCCTGTTGTTTGCCTTCGTCTACGTCCTGATCAACCTGATCGTCGACCTTTCCTACACGATCTTTGACCCGAGGATAGTTCATTGACCGCTCCAACCTCCGTTCATGTCGTGCCGGACACGACGCCTTTACCCAAGAGCGGGCGATCGACGCTCGTCCGCAAACTTCTACGCAACCCGTCGGTCGTTATCGGCTCCCTCATCGTCCTCATTATGATCGTAATCGGTCTTGCCGCACCGCTGATCGCAACCAGCGATCCCGTCGCAATCGATCCCGCTGCGCGAAACCGTCTGCCGATGAGCGAAACCAGCCAGCGGCTGGACGACGGAACCCGTTCGACCGTCGTCCATCTGATGGGCACGGATTCGCTCGGCCGCGACGTTTATAGCCGGGTGGTCTACGGCGCCCGCGTTTCACTCTTCGTCGGGGCCACGGTGGCGATCGCCTCGGTGGGGCTGGGCCTCGCAATTGGGATGGCGGCTGGCTTCTTCCCCTGGCTGGACAAGATCGTCATGCGCATCATGGACGGGCTGATGGCCATCCCCGCCATCCTGCTTGCCATCGCGCTGGTCTCGCTCTCGAGTGCGGGGATAGGCACCGTCGTCGTGGCGATCATCATTCCGGAAATTCCCCGCGTGGTTCGCCTTGTTCGTTCGGTCGTGCTTTCAGCGCGACATGAGCCCTATGTGGAGGCAGCCATCACCGTCGGCACGCGTACCTTGCCGCTTCTGATCCGCCACATTCTGCCAAACACCATCGCGCCTTTGATCGTTCAAGGCACCTTCATCTGTGCGTCGGCGATCCTCGTCGAAGCGATCTTGTCCTTCCTCGGGATCGGCGTTCCGCCGGAGATTCCGACCTGGGGCAACATCATGGCTGAGGGGAGGCAGCTCTTCCGGCTTTACCCGCACAACATTCTGTTCCCGGGTATCCTCCTTGGGCTGACGGTGCTTGCCATCAATATCCTGGGTGACGGGCTGCGCGACACGCTCGATCCGAAAATGGAGAAACGCGCATGAGCGAGCCACTCCTTCAGATCAACAACCTCACCGTCCGTTTGCCACAAGGCGCCGATCGCCCCGACGCGGTCAGCGATATTTCCTTCGCCGTCAATGCAGGCGAGATCGTTTGCATCGTCGGCGAATCGGGATCCGGTAAGTCAGTGTCGTCGCATGCCGTCATGGGGCTTCTGCCCAAAGGATTGACGGCAACAGGCGGCCAGATACTGCTTGAGGGCGAAGATGTGCTCAAGGCATCGCCGGCGCGACTGCGGGCACTTCGCGGTACACGCATGGCGATGATCTTTCAAGAGCCGATGACGGCTCTCAATCCGGTCGTCACCTGCGGCGAGCAGATCGATGAGGTACTTCGCATCCATACCGACCTCAAGCCGGCTGAGCGCAAGGAAAAAGTCCTGTCGATCATGGAGGCGGTCCACCTTCCCGACCCGCCGCGCATCTACGCATCCTATCCGCACCAGCTCTCGGGCGGCCAGCGCCAGCGCATCATGATCGCCCAGGCACTCATTCTCGATCCGGCATTGTTGATCGCAGACGAGCCGACGACCGCGCTTGACGTGACGACGCAGGCGCAGATCCTGAAACTCATCGCCGAGGTGCAGCAGCGCCGTGGAACCGGTGTTCTGTTCATCACGCACGACTTTGGCGTCGTGGCCGACATTGCCGATCGTGTCATCGTCATGCAGCGAGGAAAACTGATAGAACAAGGCACCGCCGCCCGGGTGCTCAGATCGCCGGAACAGCCCTATACGAAGTTGCTGATCGATGCTGTGCCGAAAATCGATCCACCGGAGCGGCGCGAAAATACCGGCCCGGTTCGTCTCGAAACGTCGAAGCTCTCGAAAGTTTACGGCGCCGCGCATCTGATCAAGAAAGGTGCAGGTGTCCATGCCGTCAATGCGGTCGATCTGCGCATCCGCTCGGGCGAGACGCTTGGCATCGTCGGGGAGTCGGGCTCCGGAAAGTCGACCGTCGCGCGGTGCATCGCAAGGCTCATCGATCCGACGTCGGGCGCGATCATCACCGGGCAAAACGACATCGCAAAGCTGCCGGAGAAGCGATTGCGCGATCACCGTCAGCGCTGTCAGATCGTCTTCCAGGATCCGTATCGCTCGCTCAATCCGCGACGCACTGTCGGCGCCTCGATCGTCGAGGGTCCGGTCAACTTCGGAACGAGACCGGAAGCGGCGCGCGCCAACGCACGCGAGCTGATGTCTCTGGTCGGCCTGTCTCCCGACGCGCTCGATCGCTATCCGCACCAGTTCTCCGGCGGTCAGCGCCAGCGTATCTGCATTGCCCGCGCGTTGGCCATGAAACCGGAAATCCTGATCGCCGACGAAGCCGTCTCCGCGCTCGATGTCTCAGTGCAGGCGCAGGTTCTTAAGCTCCTGGAGGACGTGCGCCAGAAGTTCAACCTTGCCATGCTGTTCATCACGCACGATCTCAGGGTCGCAGCGCAGATCTGCGATCGTATCCTCGTCATGAAGAGCGGCAAGGTGGTGGAGCAAGGCCCGACCGCTGAACTCTTCGCATCTCCCAAGGATCCCTATACGAAGGCTTTGTTCGAGGCAGCCCCCGGCCAGGCCTTCGAATTCGCCAACGCTCTTACGGCCTAACAGAAAGGGTACAGACGATGTCATATCCCGACGGTCTCTCCGCTTTTCCGATCACCCCCGCCAATGAAGACGGCAGCATCGACCTTGGCGCCCTTCGTGAGTTGGTACTGCCGCTCGTCGAGGCCAAGGTCGACTCGATCGGGCTTCTCGGCAGCACCGGATCTTATATGTATCTGTCGCGGGAAGAGCGGCGACGCGCCACCGAGGCGGCGGTCGTGGTCTCCGGCGACGTGCCGATCATCGCTGGCATTGGCGCGCTGAGGACCGACGATGCCGTCCGGCTCGCTCAGGATGCGAAGACTGCGGGGGCGAGTGCCGGACTTCTGGCACCCGTGTCCTATACGCCTCTCACCGAAGGGGAAGTGTTCGAGCATTTCTCAAGCGTTGCGCGCGAGAGCGGATTGCCGATCTGCATCTACGACAATCCGGGAACCACGCATTTCACATTCAGCCCCGAGCTCATCGGGCGATTGAGCCGCATCGAGGGCATCGTCGCGGTAAAGAGCCCGGCGCCAGGGCCGACCGAGATTGGAGCGCACCACGCCACCTTGAAAGCGGTCGTCCGCGACGGTTTTTCGCTCGGCTATAGCGGCGACTGGAATTCCACCGAGGGTCTCCTTTCCGGAGCGTCGAGCTGGTACAGCGTCCTCGGCGGGCTTTTTCCGAACGCATGCCTTGCAATCGTTCGGGCGGCGCAACGAAATGACGCCGGCGAGGCACGCCGCCTCAACGCAGCGCTCGAGCCGATCTGGTCGCTGTTCAAGGAGTTCTCCAGCCTGCGGGTGGTCTATGCAATCGCCGAGCAGCGTCGCGCTATACGCGCCAAGCCGCCAAGGCCGATCCTGCCTCTCGCCCAGCTGGCAAGAGCAAAAGTCGAGGCGGTGCTCGCCACCCTTCCGGCTGACCTCCTTCGCTGATTGCGGACTATCAAAACATGCTCGCCCTCAAGGCGGGCAATCAACAACATGAGCAGGTTACGCCGGGCGAAGACAAATGAGCGATAGACAAGCTCGTTCTTCGGCAAAGCAAATGATCCGGCGGGGAGGACAAATATGGTGAAGCAGCTCGACGGCGAATATGACTACATCGTCGTGGGGGCCGGAACGGCCGGCTGTATCGTCGCCAACCGGCTTTCGGAAGACCCCCGCAAGCGCGTGCTTTTGCTGGAAGCAGGCGGAAAGGACAACTGGATCTGGTTTCACATTCCCGTCGGTTACCTGTTTGCGATCGGCAATCCCCGCGCCGACTGGCTGTTCAAGACGGAGGCGGAGCCGGGCCTCAATGGACGCGCACTTGCCTATCCGCGCGGAAAGGTGATTGGCGGCTCATCCGCGATCAATGCGATGATCTCGATGCGTGGCCAGGCCGCCGATTACGATCATTGGCGGCAGCTCGGTCTCTCCGGCTGGGGATGGGATGACGTCCTGCCGGCGTTCAGGCGGCTGGAGGACCACTTCCTGGGCGACAGCGAGCACCACGGTACCGGCGGCGGATGGCGGATCGAAGCGCCGCGCATCTCTTGGAACGTTCTCGATGCGGTCGCGGCTGCAGCCGCCGAAATGGGGATCCGAAAGGTGCCGGACTTCAACACTGGCGACAACGAGGGTGTCGGCTATTTTCACGTCAACCAGAAACGCGGACGTCGCTGGTCGTCGGCGCGCGGCTTTCTCAAACCCGCGCTGTCACGTCCGAACCTGCGCCTTGAAACCCAGGTCACGGTCGATCGCCTGATGGTCGAAAACGGCCGGGCGATCGGCGTTCAATTCTCCCGTGGCGGGGAAACCTTGCAAGCGCGGGCGAAGGGCGAGGTCATCCTGTCGTCGGGATCGATCGGATCGACGCAGATCCTGCACCGCTCCGGAATAGGGCCTGGCGAATGGCTGGCACCGCTCGGCATCGACGTCGTGCTCGACAAGCAGGGCGTCGGGCGAAACCTGCAGGACCATCTCCAGCAAAGGGCGATCTATAAGGTTCACGGGATCCGCACGCTCAACGAAAGCTACTATTCGCTGGCCCATCGCGCCTGGATGGGAGCCGACTACGCGCTGCGCCGCCGCGGACCTCTCACCATGGCGCCATCGCAACTCGGCATATTCACCCGCTCGGATGCGAGCCAGGAACGCGCCAACATCCAGTTCCACGTTCAGCCGCTGTCGCTCGACAAATTCGGCGATCCCCTGCATCGCTTTCCGGCCATCACGGTTGCGGCATGCAACCTTCGTCCGACGTCGCGGGGAACGGTGCGATTGAAGTCGAAAGCCGTCCTGGAGGCGCCGGAGATCCGGCCCAACTATCTCGCCACCGACGAAGACAGGCAGGTGGCGGCCGATGCCATCCGTGTCACGCGCAGGCTAATGGCGCAGGGAACGCTCAAGCCTTACCGTCCCGAGGAATATTTGCCAGGCCCCACGGTCGGCGATGACGCGGTCTCGCTTGCCAAGGCTGCCGGCGATATCGGCACCACGATTTTCCATCCGGTCGGAACCGCCAAGATGGGGCTTTCGAGCGATCCAATGTCCGTGGTGGACGATCGACTTCGCTTCCGTGGAATCGATCGGCTGCGTGTGATCGACGCGTCGGTGATGCCGACCATCACATCAGGCAATACGAACACGCCGACGGCCATGATCGCTTCGAAAGGAGCAGCCATGGTCCTCGAAGATGCCTGATACTGCGCGCAGCAGGTGATGATGAGGATGTGGATCAAGGCGTTGATCGCGGCCGGCTTTGCGGGCAGCGAGGTTGACGAAGTTTGAACCGCAGACCTTGAGCAAAGTGCCGAGGCTCGCTTGCGTCCCGATGCGGTTCAGGCGCTGATTGCGAATTCGGGTCCCTTGGCTTCGCCGTCAGTCAGCCGGCCAATCAGCCCGTGAATATCGCCAAGCACCCAAAGATCGCGGACCTTGGGTCCGTCGAATGTGAAGATAGGTGCGCCATACCACCAGACATGTCGCCCCGTCGGAGCCTGGCCGAAGAGCGGTTTGCGATGAAATCCGTGAAAACGGAGCTTTCCGGACACCAGGTTTCCCTCTTCCACCATCGCGAGTATGTCGGAGGTGTAGGCGTCAAGCGAGCCCGCCACCCAACGGACGTAATCTGCAAACTGATCGTGTCCGACGAGAGCTGGGCCGAGCGATCCTCTGAACGTAAAATCCTTATGAAAAATTTCCGGGATCAGCGAGATGTCAGCGTGATCCCACATGTCCTTGTAGAATGTGCGGACGACTTCCTTCTGCGGGCTGAGCGAGGCTCAATCAATCGCCATCGCGGGCTCAAGGTGTTCGGTATATCTGTTCATTCCACGCTCCATTAAAAATGCGAGGGTCCATCCGCGCGGAGCGGATGGACAAATCCATCGTGGCGGTGCCGGAGATCAGTCTATCATCGGCAATAGGGCGTCGATCGATTTCTTGGCATCGCCATAAAACATCCTGGTGTTTTCCTTGTAAAAAAGCGGGTTCTCTATTCCAGAATAGCCGGTGCCCTGTCCGCGTTTGCTGACGAAGACCTGTTTGGCCTTCCAGACTTCCAGCACTGGCATTCCGGCAATCGGGCTGTTCGGATCCTCTTGCGCTGCGGGGTTGACGATGTCGTTCGAGCCGATGATGATCACCACATCGGTGGAGGGAAATTCCTCGTTGATCTCGTCCATCTCCAGAACGATGTCGTAGGGTACCTTGGCTTCGGCCAGAAGCACGTTCATGTGGCCCGGCAGACGGCCCGCGACCGGGTGGATCGCGAAGCGGACGTTATTCCCCTTGGCGCGCAGCTTGCGCGTCAACTCGCTGACCGACTGCTGCGCCTGCGCCACCGCCATGCCGTAGCCCGGGACGATGATGATCTTTTCCGCTTCCTTCAAAGCCGCCGCGACCCCATCGGCGTCGATCGCCACCTGTTCGCCCTCGATCGCCATCGCCGGGCCGGCCTCGCTGCCGAAGCCGCCAAGGATGACGCTGAGGAAGTTGCGGTTCATGGCCTTGCACATGATATAGCTGAGGATCGCGCCGGAGGCGCCCACGAGAGCACCCACGACAATCAGCAGATCGTTGCCGAGCGTGAAGCCGATGGCCGCCGCAGCCCAGCCCGAATAACTGTTGAGCATCGATACCACGACGGGCATGTCGGCGCCCCCGATACCCATGATCAGGTGATAGCCGATGAACATCGCAAGCACGGTGATGATCAGCAACGACAGCACCGGGTTGCCGACCGAGCAATAGAGGATGACTGCGGCAAGGGTCAGGATGGCGGCGATGGCGTTCAGAAAATGCCCGCCAGGCAGTTTCTTCGGCTTGCCGTCGATCCTGCCGGCAAGCTTTGCGAATGCCACGATCGAACCGGTGAAAGTCACGGCGCCGATGAAGATGCCCAGCGCGACCTCGACCTTCAGCATGGCGATCTCTGCCGGCGTTTTATGGGCAAGCACCGCGGCAAAACCGTGGAACTCGGCTGCCGCATCAGCGGCACGGGCGGCGATCACGCGACCGAGTTCCAGTTCTGCGTTGAAGCCGATCAGCACCGCGGCAAGGCCGACGAGGCTATGCATGGCGGCGACCAGCTGCGGCATCTCGGTCATTCGGACGCGCTTGGCTACGAACCAGCCCGCCGCGCCGCCGACGAGGAGCATGACCAATGACAACCGCCAGTTACCCGCCCCGGGACCAAACAGCGTTGCGGCAACGGCCAGGGCCATTGCAATGATCCCATACCAGACAGCGCGTTTGGCGCTTTCCTGCCCAGACAGTCCACCCAGCGACAGGATGAACAGGACGGCCGCGACCACATAGGCGGCGGTGCTTACTCCGAATTCCATCATGTCCTCCTTACGACTTCTGGAACATGGCGAGCATCCGGCGCGTAACCAGGAAGCCGCCAAAAATGTTGACGCCGGCCATCAGGACCGACAGCGCGCCGAGGATCACGCCGAGCCACGCGCCCGATCCGATCTGAAGGAGCGCGCCAACGACGATGATCGACGAGATCGCGTTGGTGATCGCCATCAAGGGCGTGTGCAGCGAGTGACTGACGCTCCAGATGACCTGGAAGCCCACGAAGCAGGCCAACACGAAGACAATGAAATGCGCCAGGAAACTCGGCGGCGCGACCCAGCCGACAAGCAACATCAGGACCGCTCCAAGCGCCAGGAGCGAAAGCTGCAATCGGGTCTGGGCCCTGAATGCGGCGGCGTCCCTCAGGCGCTTCTCCTCGGCGGTCAGCTCCCTCGGCTTCTCCTTGGGCTTCTGCGCCGCAATGGCCGCGACCTTGGGTGGCGGTGGCGGCCACGTCACATCGCCGTCATGAGTGATCGTGGCGCCGCGGATGACGTCATCTTCCATATTCTGGACCAGGACACCGTCCTTGCCGGGGGTCAGGTCGGCAAGCATGTGGCGGATGTTGTTGCCGTAAAGCTCCGAGGCCTGCGCGCCCATGCGCGAGGGAAAGTCGGTATAGCCAATGACGACGACGCCGTTTTCGGTGACGATGCGTTCATCGGCAACGGTCAGGTCGCAATTGCCGCCCCGCTCGGCGGCGAGGTCGACAATGACCGACCCGGTTTTCATCGCAACGACCATATCCTCGGTCCAGAGCTTTGGCGCCGGGCGTCCGGGGATCAATGCCGTGGTAACTACGATATCCATGTCCGGAGCGAGTTCGCGAAACTTCGTGAGCTGTGCTTGGCGGAATTCCGGGCTCGAGGGTGCTGCATAACCGCCCGTCGCAGCGCCGTCGGTCTGCGCGTCCGCAAAGTCGAGATAAACGAATTGTGCCCCCATCGAGTTGATCTGCTCGGCGACCTCCGGGCGAACGTCGAAGGCGTAGACCTGCGCGCCAAGCGAGGTCGCGGCGCCGATCGCCGCAAGACCGGCCACGCCCGCGCCGACGATCAGCACCTTGGCAGGCGGCACCTTGCCCGCGGCCGTCACCTGGCCGGTAAAGAACCGGCCGAAGTTGTTCGCCGCCTCGATGACCGCACGGTAGCCGGCGATATTCGCCATCGACGACAACGCATCCATCTTCTGCGCCCGCGAAATGCGCGGCACCATGTCCATGGCGATCGCGGTGATGCCCTGGTTGCGCGCCGTCTCCAGCAATTCGGCGTTCTGTGCCGGCCAGAAATGCGAAATCAGCGTCTGGCCAGGGCGCATCTGTTGGATCTCGGCATGGCTCGGCGGGCGAACCTTGACCACCACGTCCACGTAATTGACGAGCTCTGCCGCACTCGATTTGACAGTAACGCCGGCCGCCTGATAGGCCGCATCGGAAAAGCCCGCGTCGGCGCCGGCGCCGGATTCGACCAGGACGTCATGACCGAGCTTTTTCAGATGGGCGGCCGAGGACGGCGTGATCGCAACGCGCGTCTCTCCCTGAAGGCTTTCCTTTAAAGCGCCGATTTTCAAATTTCTGCCTCCACGTCAAATTCGTTTGTAAGCGCCCGGCCGCTGGCGCGGGCTCATTGGACAAGGGGCGCCAGCGTGCGGAGGGCACAAAGCCGGCAGGCCAAAATGTCCGTGGGATCTCGACCTGCGCGTCGTGCACGCAAGTCTGATGGGCATCGGCGTGCACCCTTGGCCTGGCGCATATCCGAGAGCGGATGACGCGCCAGGCCAAGGGTTATTCGCCGATCAGATCTTCGATTGAAGACGCCCGTTTTGAGACGTCAGAACGGATACTCGATAGGCGAGTCCGTAAAACTGACCCATTGCGTCTCGGTGAATTCCTCGAGATTGATAGGTCCGCCGGTGCGTCCGCCGTTACCCGAGCAACCCCGGCCGCCGAACGGCACCTGGAACTCATTGTTGACGGTCTGGTCGTTGATATGGACCATGCCGACCTTGATCAATTCGGCCATTCGCATGCCGCGACCGATCGACTTGGTATGGATCGCCGTTGAAAGGCCGTACGGCGAAAGGTTGACGAGGGCCGCGGCTTCCTCGTCCGTATCGAATATCGTCACCGGGGCGACGGGTCCGAACAGCTCTTCAACGAAGGCCTCCGAACTGGGTTGGACATCCGCCAATACGGTCGGTTCAAAAAACAGCCCCTTCCGCTCGCCGCCGGTGACGATCTTCGCACCTTGGGCGACGGAACGGTCGACGATCCCGCTCAGCCGGTCGAGCTGCTTCTGATTGATCAGCGGGCCGATTTCCACACCCTCCTTGGTTGGATCGCCTATGCGAAGCTTCTTTGCGCGCGAAGACAGGAGTTCGATGTATTTTTGAGCGATCGAACGGTGGACGAGATGACGGCCCGTCTGCATGCATATCTGCCCCTGGTGGAGATAGGCTCCCCAGGCGCCGCTCGACGCAGCCTTTTCCACGTCGGCATCGTCCAGGATGACAAGTGCGTTGTTGCCGCCCAGCTCCAGTGAGAACTTTTTCAGAAGGCGCCCGCAGGTCTCGCCGATGCGCTTGCCGACCGCCGTGGAGCCAGTGAAGGAGACCATGTTAACGCGGGGATCCTCCACGAGCAGGGAGCCGATATCAGCACCGCCGGGCAGGACCTGGAAAACGCCGTCGGGCAGGCCGGCGTCGCGGAACACCTCGGCCAGCATCAACCCGCCCGAAACGCTGGTTTGGGCGTCCGGCTTCAGGAGGACGCTGTTGCCGAGCGCAAGGGCCGGCGCCACCGACCGCAGTGCCAGAAGGACTGGAAAATTCCACGGGGTGATGACACCGACCACGCCGACGGGAACGCGGCGCCAGATGTTGGTGCGACCGGGCATCGAGGACGGAAACAGTTCGCCAAGCGGCTGCATGGGCAATGCGGCGGCCATGGAAATGTGCTCGCCAGCCGCGTCGATCTCCCAGCCTGTCTTGATTGCCGTGGATCCGCTTTCGCGCACCGTCCAGTTGACGAAATCGGCCTGCCGCTCCTGATAGATTTGAGCGGCGCGACGCATGATCGCAGCGCGAGCCTCGAATGAGGTGCCGGCCCATGCTCTCTGGCTCGCGCTTGCGAGCTCAATCGCCTGGGCGGCATCGGCAGTGGTGGCGCATGGGGCACGCAGCAGCACAGCCCCCGTCGCCGGTTCGAACACGTCCATCTCGGCGCTGAGATGCGACGTGGTGTGCTTGGAGAACGGGCTCTCTAAGGGTGTGGAGCTGGATTGCGTCTGAACATGAGTATTCATTGAAAATTCCTCCGAGATTATTGCGAGATGAGAATTTCGGACATGCGTTCGCCGATGATCACGCATGGAGCCATTGTGTTTGATCCGGTGACTTCCGGCATGATCGAGCCGTCCGCGATGCGAAGACCCTCGAGGCCGTAGACCTTGAGATTGTTGTCGACGACCGACATCTCGTCGGTCCCCATCTTGCAGGTGCAGGTCTGGTGGCGATAGGTGATGACGCCGTTGCGGATGAAGTTGACGAGCTCATCACCCTTGAGATTGGGCGTGATTTCGCGACCGCGGAAATCGTCCATTGCCGGTGCGTTGGCGACCTGACGGCAGATGTCGAAGGCGCGAACAAAGGTCTGAATGTCCTCGGGGTCCTCGAGGAAGTTCGATTCGATGCGCAGGCGGTCCCGCGGGTCGTTGGACGACAGGTGGATACGTCCCCGGCTCTTGGCATGCATCAAGCCCGGATGGATCCCCCAGCCGGCCGCCGGCAACGGATAGATCTGCGAATTGACTTCGCTTGCATAGGGGACCTCGAACAGCCAGGGCAGGATGTCAGGCTGATCGAGTGACGGGTCCGTCTTGTATGCGAACATTGCTTCCGCGAGATTGTTGCGGGGCGGGGTGGCACTGCCTTCCTTATATTCCCAGTTGATGCCGGCAAGGATCGGGTGGTCCTGGAAGTTCTCGCCGACACCCGGCAATGCATGTCGAACCAGGATCCCATGGGGGTTCAGTTTCGAAGGATCGCCGATGCCCGAGCACATGAGAATTCGCGGCGTATTCAGCGCGCCTGCCGACAGGATGGTTTCGCACGTCGACGAGACCATGTGGAGCTGGCCGTTCCAGAAGAACTGGACACCGGTTACCTGCTTGCCTTCCATGGTGACGCGGTGGACTTCGGCCCCGGTGAGCACCGTCAGCTTCGGATCATGAAGAACCGGATGCAGGTAGGCGGAGGGAATGCTGTGTCTTCTGCCATCCCGGATGAGAACGTTGCAGATGGCAGCACCCGCATCACGTTCGTTCATTACGCCGTTATGGTCTTCGTAGGCCGGAATGCCAACCTGGTCGCAGGCTTGGACCATGGCATGGGCGAGGGGAATTGGGTCCTTTGCGGTTTCGACCCACACAGGGCCGCCGACGCCGCGATATTCCGGATCGGGCTTTCCTTGCCAGTTTTCGATGCGCTTGTAGATCTCGAGCACATGCTTGTATCCCCATTTGGGATCGTCTGCCGCGGCTGCCCAGTTGTCGAAATCGGTTTTATGTCCGCGCACCCACGCCATGACGTTGATGCTGCTGCCGCCGCCGATGACCTTGCCCATCGTCAGAGGCACCGCGCGACCGTTGACGTGCGTCTGGGGCATTGCGACATGGCCCCATTCGAGCGTGCTTCCCGGATTGGTGTACCAGAGTTCCGGGCGCATCACGGGGGTCACCTGGTCGGAACCGCCCGCTTCCAGGAGAAGGACTGTCCCTTTCCCGCTGTCGATCAGTCGTCTGGCAATGACCGAACCTGCCGAACCCGAGCCGACGACGATATAATCGTATGAAGAACGAACCGCGTTCCTGTTGTATCTCTGATTGATGGCGGACGATATGACGTTATCGGCCTCGGCGTTCGCTTCAGCAAGCGTCAAGCCGCTCTCGATCTTCTGGCGAACATATGCCGCCCGGTCGATGGCGCCGGAATAAAGCGCAATATCCTCATGCGCGCCGTTCTCGTTGGAATTACTTTGATAGCCTGTCGTCATGTTGCTCCCTCCTCCTAGAGGTCATGTCTTTGCGGTCCCAAAACGCCGGTCAGCGATTGGGTCGAACTGGTTCATTCTGAAATCTATGTCTTGGCTCGAGGTCCTCCCTCGCGAGGATTAGAGCGCGCCCGAGGCGCGAAAGGAATTGTCGAAATGAGGCCGCTGCGTTGCCTTTGTGACAACACCGAATGTCAGCAGCCGGGTGGCGCTGTGCACTTGGTGGCTGCGATTGCCACCGGGCTTGGCTGCGTTCGGGATCATAGCACCGGCCATGGGGGCTCGATCGCCTCGACGAAGTCGCGTCCCGGTTCTGTAGTGAGTTCCAAAGGATTACGGCGAAGGCAGAAGAGCGTGCTGACCAATGAACGAGATCATCTTCAGCGGATCCTGATCTTTGGAAACGGAGGAACCGGAAAGACGCGGTTTGCCTGCGAGGTCGGTACAATCCTCAAACGCTCCGTCATTCATCTCGATGATCTACGCTGGCAGCCCGGCCAATACGGTGTTGCGAGAGACAATAGCCGCGTATTCGACGATGTCGTTGAGGCGGGAAGAGCAGACACCTGGTTGATGGAAGGGGTCTATGGCTGGCTGGCGAACGCCGTTTTGGATCGTGTGACAGCTTTGATCTGGATCGATCTGCCGGAGGAAGAGTGTGTTGCCAATGTGAGGGGCCGAGGCGTTCAAGGCGGCGGCAACGAGGCAGATCTCAAGGAATTGATCGAATGGGTGCGAGATTATCGCCGGCGGGAGAACTCTTCGACCTGTTATTCGGGGCATGCGAGGCTGTTTAAAGCCTATTCGGGTCTGAAAGTGCTGCTGACGAACCGGGCCGAGATCAGCGCATTCGCACAGAACAGCCGGATTTCGACGGCATAGTCCGGTTATTGCGGCATCCGGCAGCGAGTGTGCGGCCGACATGTAGGGGTCCGCCCATCGGCATCGGAATGCCGACGGGCGGACCCTGATGAAGCTGCAGTGTTTTACGCGACGTTGGAACGCGTCAGGAAAAGCCAGCGTCCGTCGGCGTCAACGAGCTTGAAGCCGAGGCTGTTGATATAGCCCATCAAGATGCCGCCCAGCAGTGTCGGCATGATCAGGTACCACTTGTCGAGGCCGATCAGGAACGTACTCGCGACCGCACCGAAGATCATCGGTATGCTGCTGAACAGGCCCTTCGGCGTGAAGATAAGGTGCAATGCGCAGATGATGGCGGTGACCACGAAGAGGACCAAGCCGGTGCTCACGGCAGGCGGCAAACCCTCGGAAATGCCAAAGCCTATTCCGTGGATGAAAACGGCAGCCCAACCGACCCCAAGAAGCGCGCTCGAGCAGTAGCCGAGAAACTCCTCCTTTTTCGCCCCGCCGTTGAGGAAGATGGGCAGCGCCACGAAGGTGCACGGTAGCACGCCTGCGGCTCCAAGCGGGGTTAGCGCATAGAGAAAGGAATAGAGGCCGACTGTTGCACCTATCCATAAACCTACATTGATTCCGAAACGCCACTTCATCAAAGTTCCTCCCTTTTTCGTTTTGGCGAAGCGAAAGCTTCGACTGATCGCGTCGTCGTGCGCGCGGTTTTCCCGCGCCGAGGCGCACCCAAGGAGCGCTGGCCGCGACCGACCGCTCCGGGATTTCGTAGAGCTCATTGCGAGATCACGATTTCTGGCGTTCATGCTTGTCACGCATGCGCTACCGGTCTCGGTCGAGGTCCCTTCGGCATGGCCGCGCACTCCGCAACGCGGACCGGCCGACCAGGCTTTGGTCTGTCAGATCGCTATGGTGCGCCATGTCCGCGCAGTCCTGGAAATCATGTCTTTGCGGCCTCAATCGCCTATCCGGCGACTGAGTTGAGCTGGATTCTTTTCAACTTCTTGAGCTCGAGGTGCTCCCCTTTTTTAGGATTAGACCGTAGCTGAAGCGACAAGGGAATTGCCAAAATCAGGTCGCAGCGTTGCCTTTGTGACAACGCCGGAACGCCGTTTGAGCACGGCGGCGATCAGGGATCGCTGATTGAGTTCGAGCCCGGCCGATACCGCAGAGGCCGGTGAAAACCATCCAATTATCCAGGAACAGTGCTGGCTGACGATCCGAGCTAACCAATGCCGCTCAACGGTGACCATGGCTGGGCGGGCGATATCGAGCGATGTGAAGGAAGCCGACTTAAACGGCGATCTGGCTGAATTCTAGCCATTCGCCCTACAGGCCCTGATCCGCATGGGAAATCAGTTCGCCGTGTCCGTCGTGTGCCTGCGGCCCGTAGGCATCATCCGCCGGTATGGCTCATGAAGCGATCCATCTTCCCGGCGACCCGGCGGCGAGAATAATCGAAATCGTGACCTCTGGGTTTGTGAGCTATTGCCTCTCGGATTGCGCCGCGAAGCACCGAATCGTCGGGGCTTGTGCGCAGCGGCGAACGCAGGTCGGCGCGGTTTTGCTGCCCGAGACACATAAATAGCTCTCCCGTGCATGTCAGGCGCACACGGTTGCAGCTTTCGCAGAAATTATGGGTGAGCGGCGTGATGAACCCGATTTTTTGGCCGGTTTCGCTCACCCGAAAATACCGGGCGGGCCCACCGCTTGTTTCGCTCAAAGCCACAAGGGTCAAACGCTCTTCAATTCGCCGACGCAGATCCGAGAGCGGCCAATACTGGCCAAGGCGCTCTTGTTCGCCCATATCGCCCATCGGCATGACCTCGATGAAGGTGAGGTCCTGGTCTTCGCCGGCGCTCCAGTCGATCAGACGAAACAACTCGTCTTCGTTGAAGCCCTTCAAGGCAACGGTATTGATCTTGACCCTGATGCCCGCAGCTTTGGCGGCCGCAATCCCTTCCATCACCTGCGGCAGGCGCCCCCAGCGCGTTATCTGCGTGAAGCGATCCGGGTCCAGCGTATCCAGCGATACGTTCACGCGCCGCACGCCGCAGTCGCCAAGCTCCCGCGCGAACCGTGCAAGCTGACTGCCGTTCGTGGTCAGGGTCAGTTCTTCCAGGCCGCGGCCGAGATGGCGCGACATCGCCCGGAAGAAGTCCATGATGCCACGCCGAACCAACGGCTCGCCGCCCGTGACCCGTAATTTGCGAACCCCCAAGTCGATGAAGGCGGAGCAAAGCCGATCGAGTTCCTCCAACGTCAGCAGGTCCCGCTTTGGCAGGAACTCCATGTGCTCGGCCATGCAATAGGTGCAACGAAAATCGCAGCGATCCGTCACCGACACTCGAAGATAACTGATCGCACGGTCGAATGGATCGACGAGTGGTGCGGTGGCCGATCTCGTCACCTCAGCGTTGGCCAAGCTTAAATCTGATCTGAGCGCTTCCATCGCTTTCTTCCTGCTTCCAACGGAGCCCCGACGGTCTCAGCCGGCAGAGCCGTGTGCTCGTATCCCGGCAAACCCTCAATAGACGATGCAAGCGAGGTTCAGGCGCCGGCCGGCTGCGCGACCGGGCTGTGATCCTCGCCATTGATCGCCGGAACGTCGGCCGGATCGGCTTTCTCGACTCTGCAGGCGCAATTGCGCGATTCCGAGGATCCGGAGATCGGATCCCAGTACGGCCCGTAGGGTATCGCTGCCTCGACATTGAATGTCAGGGCACCGCGATCAGGCCCGGCAAGCTCCGGGTACCACCAGCCCATCCCGGTCGCCACCATGTCGGGCGGCACCTCGTCGGTGATGCGTACCTTGAGCAGCACGCGCGCCGTACCTTGCGGTGTCTCGATCCACGCCCAATCGCCGGCCGCCAATCCGCGCTGCTCTGCCGCTTGCGGGTGTATGCGAAGCTCAGGAGCGTTCGCGACACGTCGCGACCAGGCATGGTTTCGGAAGCGCGAATGATGCAAGGCCATCGTCCTGATGCCGGTCACCAGGATCATGTCGAAGGCGGGATCGACATTGGCATAGCTCGGCGCACGGAAGTCGGGGAGCGGGTCATATCCGGCATTCTTGAGCTTGCTCGAGGCCAGCTCGATCTTGCCGCTTGCCGTCTTGAAACCAGTCGTCTGGTAGCTTTCGTAGACGCTCGGTATGTCGATAAAGCCCTTCTCGCAGACCTGGTCGAACGAAATTCCGCTGTCCTTCAGCTGGAAATCGATGAAGTCGCGCCGGCTGTTAAAGGGAAGAACGTCGAACTCCACAAGACCGCGCTTGGCAAGCGCATCGCGCAGGCCGATGGCAATTTCGAAATCGGTCTTCACGTCCCCGCGCCGAGGCGTGGCCGCCTGGATGGCAGCCAGGCAATTTCCCTCGACAAAGACGGCTTCCTCCTCAAGCTGCGTCGTCTTGGGAAGCACGTAATCCGCCAGTTCCGCCGTCGGCGTCATCTGGTCACTTGCGGCGACGAAGAGGTCGAGACCGCGAAGCGCTTTGATGGTGTTCTGCATGCCGGGATAGGTGCAGACGATGTTGACGCCGCTCGCGTAGAGGGCGCGCACCGGATAGGGTTCGCCGGTGAGCATTGCCTCGATGACGGAAGGGTTATGGCATGCCCGGCCCCAACTGTCCGGTCCGGACCAGAACGGATAGGTTTTCGCGCCGATGATGTCCGCTTCCCGCTCAACCGGCATCCGGAACGCCGGATCGTGGATGAAGCTCTGGTATTCGCGAAAACCGGGAACCCCCTTCGGGAGGCGGTTCGTGCCGGGCCTGTCGATATTGCCGGTCAGCGCCAGAAGACTGCTGAATGCGAGGGCGGTGTAGACGCCATTTGCCTGCGCATCGATGCCGTGGCCCATGAGCAGCGATCCCGGGCGAGTCGTTGCGAACTCACGTGCGGCCGCCACGATATCTTCCGACGGCACCCCGGTTATCTCTTGTGCGACAGCCGGACTGAACTTCGCGGCGCGTTCTCTGAGCTCGTCCACGCCGGTGCACCATTGGCTGACGAATTCATCGTCGCAAAGTTTTTCCTCGAAGATGACTTGGATCATCGCAAGGGCGAGCGCCACGTCGGTTCCGGGCTTGGGCGCAAGCCAGATGTCGGCCTGTTGCGCAATGGTCGACCGCCTAGGGTCGATGACAATCAGTTTGGCGCCCGCCTGTTTGGCAGCCTTGATGTTCATCCACTCGACGATATTGGAATCCGACGGGCTTTTGCCGACCGAAAGGATGCAACGTGACGCCTTCAATTCGTGGCCGGGCAGCCCGGGCACGCCGGAAAGGGTCGCTGCCGTCGACCGGCAGCCCTGACAGAGATCCTGGTTGATCATGTAGTTCGGCGACCCGATGCTGCGCAAAAGAAGCGCCATCGCAACGCCGCGGTCGTAGAACTGGTTCGATACCGCTCCGGCCACCGATTTGCTGCCGTAGGTATTGATGACATGACCGAGCTTTTCGGCAATTCCTGCGAAAGCTTCATCCCATGTCACGCGCTCGAAGCGACCCTCGCCACGCTCGCCGACGCGCTTGAGCGGATAAAGCAACCGGTCGGGATGATCGAGCGCCGTCGTCGCGGCATTCATCCCCTTCACGCAAAACGCCCCCTTGGAGTGGGGGTTTTCGGCATTGCCGGATATCCGCACGATCTTGCCGTTGTCGACGTGGATCAGCGATCCGCATCCGATGTAGCATTCCTTGCAGGTGCTCGGTATCACTGTCGCTGTCATTGCTGGTCTCCTGACCGTATCATTTCTGGAAAAACGCCTATTCGGCGGCTGCCTTGCACAAATCCAGCATCTCCTCGACCCGCGTAAACTTTTCTCTCGGCTTACCTAGCCGCTCGCCGCGTTCGATTTCCACCCGATCGATCTGTCGCCAATCGCCAAAGGTCGTCGGATGTGCGCCGCGCTTTTCAAGCAGTTGCTGCAGACCCTCCGCGCCGGGCTTCGCGTCGGTCCCGAGGCGGTCTGCATCGGACAGAAGCGTCTCAACGGTCGCAACGCCACAAGCCCGGTTCGTTCCGATGATACCGGTCGGTCCACGCTTGATCCAGCCGGCTGCGTAAAGGCCTGGCACCACCTTTCCGTCCAGGTCGACCACGCGACCCTCGGCATGCGGAACGAGGCCCCGGCGCGGCTCGAATGGTACACCTTCAACGGCGACACCGCGATAGCCGACAGACCGCAGAACGAACTGACACGGCAGCGTCCAGCTCTCGTCGGTCACTGTCGCTTTCTGATCGAAGGCAGGTCCCGAAAGTGCGGTCCTTGCAAACTGGATAGCGCGGACCTGCGTGTCTCCGAGGATCACTTGCGGGGCAAGGAAGAACCGGAAGTGGCAGCGCTTTGCTTTGGCGTTGTCACCGGCGTTGTCGAAGGTCGAAAGGATTTCGAGATTGGTCGCGATCGTCCGGCTCATGCGGTCGGTCGCCTCGACCCGGCTTGCCTCGTTGAGCTCCAGCTCTTCGCTCACCACCGTTGCACTGCAGCCGGCAAGCGTGCCGAATTCGCGCAGCTCCGGAGAAGTGAATTTCGCCTGGGCGGGACCACGTCGGCCGACAATGTAGATCTCGCGCAGACGACTTTCGGCAAGGACCTCCATCGCGTGACTGGCAATATCGGTCTTGCGCAATTCATCGACCGGCTTGGACAGGATGCGGGCAACATCCAGGGCGACATTTCCCTGGCCGATAATGACCGCGACCTCGCCGCTCAGATCGAAGCGGCGGTCCCGATAGTCGGGATGGCCGTTGTACCAACCAACGAATTCCCTGGCGGAATGGCTGTTGGCAAGATCTTCACCGGCAACACCGATCCGCTGGTCCTCGCTTGCACCATAGGAAAGGATGACGGCGTGGTGCGTTTGCCGCAGATCGTCGATTCCGATCGTCCGTCCGATCTCGACGTTGCCGAAAAAGCGAAACCCTTCCAGCTGGGCGATCTTTTCGAAGACGAGCGTGGCTTGCTTCAGTTTCGGGTGATCGGGCGCCACACCGGCTCGCACCAAACCGTGGGGAGAAGGGAGCCGGTCGATCATGGTTACTTCGACAGGCGTATTGGAACGCAGCAGGGCCTCGGCGGCGAAAAAGCCACTTGGGCCAGCTCCGACAATTGCCACACGAAGTGGCCCACGGGATTGAGCAGCCGTTGTCATCTCTTAAAACCCCAGCGAAGCACGCTTCTCGTCGGCCCCCGGCAGGGCATCATGCCGACCGGTGATGACGGGATATTGAGACGCTTTCTCAGTGTTGATCGAAATCCAGTCCGATTTGTCGGCTGGCAGTTCAGCTTCCATGTAAATCGCCTGGACCGGGCATACCGGAATGCAGGCGCAACAGTCGATGCACGTGTCGCGATCGACGTAAACCATGGTTTCGTCGGCGTGGAAGCACTCGACGGGGCACACCGAAACGCATTCGGTAAAGCGACAGTTGTTGCAGTTGTCTGTGACGATAGCGGGCATTGCAATTCCTCCTTTGAAGGCTGCCGCGCTCGCGAGCGCGGCAGCCGGCGTTATCCCATCGAGGTCATGCGTAGTTGACGACCAGGAACTTGATGTCGCTCATCTCTTCCATCGCGTATCGGGTGCCTTCGCGGCCAAAGCCGGACTGTTTCCAGCCACCGAACGGCATGTTGTCGATACGGTAGATCGAAACGTCGTTGATCATCAAACCACCGACATCCCAATCCTCCAGCGCCTGGAAAGCGCGACGCAGATCGTTCGTGAATATACCACCCTGCAGGCCGTACCGGGAATCGGCGGCACGCTGGATAGCCTCCTCGAACGTCTTGAAACTGTTGAGTGTCAGCACCGGTCCGAAGACCTCCTCGTCTTCCACCTTCATCCCGGGGCGGGTATGAGCAAGCACGGTCGGCTGCACGACTGCACCGTCGCGGTAGCCGCCCGTTAGCAACTGCGCGCCTTCAGCGATCGCTTCATCGACCCAGCTCTGGATCCGGATCGCCGAACCTTCATCGATGACCGGGCCGACATCGACACCTTCAATCAACGGATTGCCGACCTTGCAGCGATGCACATGGTCGAGCAGCTTGCGCTCGAATGCTTCCTTCACCGACTCGTGGACTAGAATGCGCTGGACGCCGATGCAATATTGTCCGCCGTAAACCACTCCGCCACGAACGCAGCGCTGGGCTGCCAAGTCGAGATCGGCATCTTCCGCAACGATGCACATGCCGTTTCCACCAAGCTCGAGCGCCACTTTCTTACGACCGGCAATATCCTTGATGTGCCAGCCGACTTTCGCGCTTCCGGTGAATGATACCATGGCAAAACGATCGTCACGGACCATCGCCTCGGCGTCGGGGATTGCGCAGTGGCAGATTTCCAAGGCGCCTTCGGGCAGGCCCGCCTCGTCGAATACCCGTTTCAGGAGAAGCGAGGTCAGCGGCGTCTGAGGTGCGGGCTTCAGCACGACGCTGTTGCCGACCGCAATCGCCGGTGCGACCTTGTGCAGGACGAGATTGAGGGGGAAATTGAACGGCGAGATCGCGAGGATCGGACCGATCGGAAAACGGCGCGAAATACCGATGCGCCGACGCATTTTTGCGAGGCTCTCATGATCGAGCCGCGCGAGCTCGATCGCACGTCCTTCGCTGTCGGTTGTCTGGTATTCGAACACAGCCGCATCGACGTCGAGCGGGACTTCCTCGCCACCGAACCGGCGCGCCTCGTTTGCGGCATTCGTCAGATTGAAAATGCCCCGCGAGACTTCGCCACGCGCATCATAAAGCGGCTTTCCCGATTCGGCTGCGATGGTTCGAACGAACTCGTCCCGGTCGCGCTTGAGGATTTCGGCGGCGCGCTGGAGGATATCGGCCCTGACGAAACGCGGAAGCTTGCGCATAACCTCGTACGCGGCCATCGACCGATGGATCGCCGCCTGGACGTCCTCGGAATTCGAGATCGGCATCTCGCCCACGACACTGCCATCGAACGGCGACAGGATCTTGTCGGTTTGGGCGGCAGTGGTTTGCTTCAGAACCTCCTGGCGAGGAAGCTCGGCGACTTCCGTGGAAATGAGTGACGCTGTCGAATGTGGCATAGTGCAGACCTCCTTGGTTGACCGCATCTTGCAGCCGGAGGTCCGCGACAGGAAGTTTCAAGAAGTCACCGCGGCGTTGTCCAAATTCGAACGCTCTATAACTCTTTGATCCTCATGAGGATTCCGCTCAGGAACGCCCGGGCTGCCGCCGACGGGTTTCGATACCTTGAGGTAACGATATCCAGCGTGGAGCGTTCCGACGGCACATCCAGCAACTGCACGGCGCTTAAAGCCCCTGCCGATCGCTCGTTTTCGAATGTGAGTGGCGGCATGAACCCGACGACATCCGAGCGTGAGACGATCTTCTTGATCAACTGAAGCGAATCCGCCTCATAGCGCACGTTCAGGCCCACCTTCTCCCGCTCGGCCGCCTGATCGACAAGATAGCGAATTCCAAACGAACGGTCAGGCAAGGCCACCGCCGTTTCCCCGAGGTCCCGTATCGACATTGCGTGGTTCGTCGCCAACGGATGACCTGGCCGGCATATGATATGAAGGGGTTGGACCATGCGGCCTTGCAAAACCAGATCGTCACGGCTCAGCACATTGAAGGCGAGGCCGACGTCGGCGCGATCGGCCGAGACATGGTCGGCAATTTCCTGTGTTCCGCAAACGCGGACCTCGAAATGGATATTCGGGTGCTCGCGTGAAAATTCTGCAAGCAGGGTGGGAAGAAAATCGCTCGTCGTCGCTTCCACGACCGCCAGACGCACGCTGCCGCGGGTAAGGTTGCCGAGCCCGTCGATCGTCGTTCGCAGTTTAAGGATGCTGGAGCTGTTTTCCTCTGCGAAGCGTAAAAGAGCGTTTCCAGCATCGGTCAGCACCATGCCGCGAGACGAGCGATAGAAGAGTGGCGCTCCCAGTTCATCTTCGAGCTGGGCGATCTGCCTGCTGATGGCGCTCGGCGTGATGAGCAGGTTTTCGGCAGCCTTTCTCAAAGACCCCGTGCTGACGACTTCCGAAAAATACACGACTGCCTGACTCTGGATCACGCCCAATCCACCTCCTCTTTTTGTTGGCCTGGCACTCCCATTTCCCGTGCCCCGGCAGCGGTTCTTTTATTTGCCGGCTACCGGGGGGCGCCAGCCTCCCGACATGCCTTTTATCTGCACGCGGCGTTGCCGACAATCGAACATACAGCATTCGACCCCTCCCTTATAATTCAGTTAATGAGATGTGCCACCGCCATGTAGGAAGAGAACGAAATGTCCAGCTTTAGAGGCGTGTTTCCGTACCTGGCCACTCCGGTTCACAGCGACGAGAGCGTGAATTCGGAAATGCTTGGTCGAGTTTGCGATCATCTGATCCGCGCGGGGGTCCACGGACTGGCGCCGCTCGGATCGACCGGCGAATTCGCCTACCTCTCGCACAGTGCGCGCGCCACTGTCGTCAAAGCGACGGTCGAAGCCACCGCAGGCCGTGTGCCCGTCATTGCCGGCGTCGCCTCGACCACGACGGCGGATGCCGTCGCCCAGGCAAGGAGCTACGAGCGCATGGGCGCCGATGGCATTCTGGCAGTGCTGGAAGCCTATTTCCCGCTGTCGGAACAGCAGGTGGAAACATATTTCACCGCGATTGCCGATGCCGTCGACATTCCGGTTGTTATCTACACGAACCCGAACTTCCAGAGATCCGACTTGACGCTATCGGTGATCGAGCGGCTCTCGCTTCACCGGCGCATCGTCGGCATCAAGGACGCTTCGACCAATACCGGGCGCCTGTTGTCGATCATGCAGCGCTGCGGGGACGACATCAGCGTCTTTGCCGCCTCGTCGCATATTCCCGCGGCCGTCATGATGATCGGGGGCAAGGGCTGGATGGCCGGCCCTGCATGCATCGCACCCCGACAGAGCGTCGCGCTCTTCGAACATTGTGCAAGCGGTCGCTGGGACGAGGCGATGGCGGTGCAGCGCCGATTGTGGAAGCTCAACGAAGCATTCGCCCGCTTCAATCTGGCGGCCTGCATCAAGGCGGGTCTTTTGATCCAAGGCTTCGATGTCGGCTCGCCGATCGCACCACAGTCCCCGTTGTCGGTCGAAGACCGCCGAGAGCTCGAGCATCTGCTGAGCGAACTTGGCTGACGTCTGGTCGACCGACAAGGGCCGCAGAGACCTGCAGTTATGACCGCGGGCAACCCGCCCGCACAAACAGCCAAAAGGGGAGGAGACTCAGATGGCTATTTCCAGCATTGAAACCACAGAACTGATCACCGATGCGATGGAGGCCAAGCAAAGGCGCAGGGCGATTGTCGTTTCCTGCCTTGGCTGGTCGCTCGACCTGTTCGACCTCTTCATCCTCTTGTATGTGGCGCCAGTCATCGGGGCACTTTTCTTCCCGTCCGAGTATCCGACCCTTTCGCTTGCAGCCGTCTACGCGTCATTCGCGGTCACGCTCTTCATGCGTCCAGTCGGCTCGGCGATCTTCGGTCATTTCGCCGATGCACATGGACGCAAGGGTGCGATGACCGTCGCGATGATCGGCGTCGGCGTCAGCACCGCCGCCTTCGGCGCGCTACCGACGATCCAGCAAGCCGGCCTAGTCGCTCCGATCCTTTTTCTCGCCCTGAGATTGGTTCAGGGCGTGTTTGTCGGCGGCGTCGTCGCGTCCACTCACACGGTCGGCACGGAGGCTGTCCCGGCGAACTGGCGGGGCTTCATGTCGGGTCTGGTCGGCGGCGGCGGCGCAGCCATCGGCGCGCTGCTTGCCTCCGTCGTCTACCTTGTTACGTCTGCCATCTTTCCGGGTGATGCGTTCGCTCAATGGGGCTGGCGCTTCATGTTCTTTGCCGGTCTGCTGAGCAGCGTCCTTGGCCTTTATATTTCCCGCAACCTGGACGAATCACCGTTCTTCAAAAAACTGCAGGAGGAAAAGGCGGCCAGGAAGGTTACAAAACCCGCCGCCCCGTTGAAGACGCTGTTTTCGGGCGGGTACCGCAACGTGCTCTTGGTAAACGTCCTCATCACGTTCGGCAGCGGTGCGGGATACTATCTCAGCTCGGGATACATGCCGACATTTCTGAAGGTCATCAACAGCGTCTCGAACTACACCGCCGCTCTCATCCTCATGGGCGCCAGTGTCGCTGCTTTTATCTCATCGGTCCTCGTCGGCATGCTGAGCGATCAGATCGGCAGAAAGCGGACGTTTCTGCTTGTCGGCACGGCAGCGGTGGTTCTTTTGCCGCTCTGCTATCTCGGACTGGCCGGCACGACGGACCTGACCCATATCGTGCTCTACGCGCTTGCAATCGCCTTCATCGGAAACGCAGGCTATGCACCTGTCCTGATCTTCCTGAACGAACGGTTTCCAACTGCTGTACGCGCCAGCGGCACCGGCTTGTCCTGGAATATCGGCTTTGCGCTGGGTGGCATGACGCCAACCTTCGCCTCGCTGGTGAGTAAAACCCCAAGCGACATTCCAACCTCGCTTGCGTTTTTTACCGTCGGTGTCTTCGTGATCTACCTGATCGGGGCGTTCATCGTCCCCGAGACAAAAGGCAAATTTGAGTAGTAGACGAAGCTCTCTTGTCGAGGAACAAGGGAGCGGCCCTCGCATCAGCGGAAGCTTTCAACAGGCTTTCGCTGATGAGACAAGAAGCAATCCAGCGAATGGGTTTGAACGGACACCGATTGAGTTCTGCGCGCGAAGTATCCCCCGCTTTTGCTTTCGGAGCAGGTCGGCAGCCTCAGAACCGCCGATGTGCTGTCGTTTTTGATGCTGCCAGGAGAGAGGTTTTTGGCAGACTGCCGGCAAAGTGAGTCTTGAATTCGCGTGCATCGTCTAATCCGAAAGGAGGCATCGGAATAATATCAGCCATCGCGGCCGTTTCAGGTGGGTGTGCCTCGGCAGTTCCACGCGGCCCAGCGCCTGTTCCACTGGGTCATGCCCTGTCCGGCGACCTAGTTGATACCCTTCAGTAAGCCGAGCACCTGACGGCACCGGCATACAGTTTGACATTGACATCCCTGCTTCAATCTCTTGCAGGATAGAAAGCGCAGGAAGATGGCGGGTGGAAACGCTTCCATTGCTACCCGCGAACGATCAGACGGGCGGAAAACGCGCGGCTGACGGCTCCCTCGACGCCGTAACAGCGATTGAGCAGATACGCGCATGCATTCGAAACGAGATCGGCGATCGGAACTTCCACCGAACTGATCTCTATACCCGCATAGTCGAGCAGAGACATGTTGTCATACCCGACGATGTAGGGATTAATTCCCGCTCGTTTGAGGCTGTTTTTGGCTGATATCGCAGTTTCGTCGTTTCCGCAAAACAGTCCAGTAAAAGGCCTGCCTGCGGAAAGTAGCACAGCCGCGCCTAGCTCGCCTCCCTCCATCTCGTAGTTGCCCTCTACGATAAGAGCCGGGTCCAACGCCACGCCGCGTTCGCTCAGCGCGCCTACGAAACCCTCATGCCGCAAACGCGCATCCTCGATGTCCATTGGTCCGGTGATGGTCGCGAACTGCCGATGCCCTTGGGCCAGCATATGCTGGCCCACAGCGCGGCCCGCGGCAAAGTGATCGATAGAAAAGCACGCTTCGTCGAGTGCGTTGATACGCCGGTTGAGGATGGCAATGGCTGGACCCTGAATGGCTGCAGCAAGCAGCTCTCGTTCGCTGAGCGCGGTGCCGAGGATAAGTATTCCGTCGCAATTGCGTTCCATCAGTGAGGCGAGGCCCCGCGCGTCATCCCAACGGCTGTCTTTTTCACCGCGCGAGGACATGAGAACCATGTGTTTGCCGGCGCTTCTGATCTGTCGTTCCGTCAGCGAAATCGCCGTCGCATAATAGTACCCATGGAAGAGCGGCGCCAGGACGCCAATGATGCCGGACTGCCTTTTCGACAGTGCCCTTGCCGTTGAGGAAGGTCGAAAGTTGAGTTTCCTAACGGCATCCTGCACCGCCAGCTTCGCCGATTCCGAGACGGACCCCGAACCGCTCAGCACTCTGGAAGCGGTTCCCAGCCCGACTCCGGCGAGTTTTGCTACATCCCTGATCGTGGCCATGAGTTCAAATTCCTTATGTCTTTTACAATACTAAAGGTCGGCAGCCATGCGGTCAATTTAAAGGTTGACAAGCCAGATTTCTTCATCATCATGGAACCGGTTCCATACACGGATGCGGAAAGCCAATGTGACCCAGCCTTCATGCGAGCACGACTCTTGGAGCCGACCGACGCCTGAGCGGATGGCAAGAGGCGCTCGCAATTGTTCTTATGAAAATCGACCAACCATCGGGGGAGGAAATCGGATGAAAAAACTGCTTCTGACGACTGCGTTCATCGCATGCATGGCGCCTATCACCGCTTTGGCGAAGGATAAGGCCGAGGTAATTCACTGGTGGACATCAGGCGGGGAGTCCAAGGCGATTTCCGTTATCGCGGATGCCTTCAAAGCCGAGGGCGGCGACTGGGTCGATCGGGCTGTGGCAGGCGGTGAGGCCGCGAGACTTGACGCGATCAATGCGATCAATGGCGGGCAGGCACCGGACATGGCTCAGTTCAACACTTCCAACCAGTTTCGCGAACTGATCGACGGCGGGTTGCTGGCTAATCTCGACAGCGTCGCCGCGGCGCAGGACTGGGACAAGGTGCTGCCGGCGCCCATTCGCGACGTCATCAAGGTTGACGGACATTACTACGCCGCCCCGGTCAACGTCCATAATCCGGCATGGATCTGGTATTCGAAGACCGCATTCGAAAAGGCGAAAATCGCCGGTGAGCCGAAGACAAGGGAAGAATTCTTCGCCGCGCTCGAAGCGCTAAAGGCGTCGGGCGTCACACCGCTGGCGTTGGGCGGCCAGCCGTGGCAGGAACGTTTGACCTTCGACGCGGTGCTGCTGCATTTCGGCGGCAAGGATCTTTACCTGAAATTCCTTGGTGCGGAGGGAGCGACTACTGTCGATACACCGGAGTTCCGTCAGGTGCTGGCGGATTTCAAGCGTCTAAAGAACTATATCGATGCTGGTTCGCCGAACCGCAACTGGAACGAAGCGACAGCGATGGTCATCAACGCCACCGCTGGCGTGCAGATCATGGGAGATTGGGCCAAAGGCGAGTTCAGTGCTGCGGGCGAGCACGCGGGGATTGATTTCGGCTGCATCCCCGGCTTCGGGAGCCACCCATCCTATATGATCGCCGGCGACGTTTTCATTTTCCCGAAGCTCGACGACGAACAGCGTTCGGCAACCCAGAAGCGTCTCGCGACGCTCATGTTGTCGCCCAAGGTTCAGATCGATTTCAACACTCTCAAGGGCTCCATTCCGGCTCGAACCGATGTTGACGGAAAGACGATGGATTCATGTGCCCAGATCGGGATGAAGATTGCCGCCGATCCGAACCGCCAAGTTCCGAATCCGGAAATGCTTTTGCCACCGGATATCCAGGGTTCGGTGAACGATGTGATTTCTAATTTCTGGAACACCAACCAAACCGTGGACGAAGCCGTTGCGGCTCTCCGGGCGGCACTCGCCCGGTAGTTCGAAGGCCGGCGCAAGCCGGCCTCAGCCCATCCAGTTTGGAGGATCGACATGGTTTCTAGCAAGCAATCTGACGAGCACTGGCGCAGTGCTCTCGCCCCCTATCTAGCACTCGTGCCTCTCTTCGTCGTGGTGGTCGTCTTTTATCTAGGCACCATGGCATGGTCGATTGGCATTTCGTTCACCGGTTCAAAAATGCTGCCCGTGGCTAATTTCGTAGGGTTTGCACAGTACCAGCGTCTCTTTTCTGAGGCACGTTGGCTGTTCGCGCTCAGAAACATCGCCTTTTTCGGGGCGGCCTTCATGGTCTCCTGCCTGGTCGCGGGTTTTCTGCTTGCCGTCTTCTTGGACCAGAAAGTGCGTGGCGAGGGGGTCCTTCGCTCGATCTTCCTGTTCCCTTACGCGCTCTCCTTCATCGTCACCGGCCTTGTGTGGCAATGGATCCTCAACCCCGGTTTCGGGATCCAGCAAGCAATGCGCTCGCTTGGATGGTCCGATTTCACTTTCTCCTGGATCACGGACCAGAGCCTGGCAATCTTCGCGGTCGCCATCGCGGCTTTCTGGCAGGGTTCCGGGCTTATTATGGTGGTCATGCTAGCCGGGTTGCGAGGGGTCGACACGGAATTGTGGAAGGCAGCAAAAATTGACGGAATTCCGACATGGCGGGTCTACTGGTCGATCGTGCTTCCAATCCTGAGGCCGACGATCGCGACGGCCGTAGTCCTCCTCGCGATCGGCGTGGTCAAGGCTTATGATGTCGTGGTCGCGATGACCCAGGGCGGGCCGGGCATCGCCACGGACGTCCCGGCGAAGTTCATCATGGACTTCCTATTCCAGCGGCAAAACATCGGCCTGGCGATGGCGGGATCCACGATCATGCTCCTCATCGTGCTGATACTGCTGATCCCTTACCTCCACTCCCAATATTTCAAACAGGAATCGAGGCACTGAATGAGCGAAGACTCTACCTTTTCCTGGGGGCGTCTCGGAATCTATGCGGTACTCATTGCGGCCGCCGCGTTCTATCTGCTGCCCCTTTATGTAATGGTGGTCACGTCCCTGAAGACAATGCCTGAAATCCGGGACGGCAATCTCTTTGCCTTGCCGCACGCACCATCTCTCGATGCCTGGCGCAAAGCTTGGACAACGGCTTGCACAGGCCTTGCCTGCGACGGCATTCAGGTCGGATTCCGGAATTCCGTCAACATCGTGCTTCCATCCGTGCTGGTTTCGATCTTTGTTGGCGCCCTGAACGGCTACGCCCTGGTCTTCTGGAATCCTCGGGGTGGCGTTTGGCTGTTCTGCGCCTTGCTGGTGGGTGCCTTTGTCCCCTACCAAGTCTTCATCTATCCACTGACAAAGATGCTGGCGGCCACCGGCTTGTTCAAGACGTTGAGTGGTTTGGTTTTCGTGCACACGATCTTCGGGATGCCGATCATGACGATGCTCTTCCGCAATTATTTCAGCTCACTGCCGGTCGAACTCTTCAATGCCGCACGCGTCGACGGGGCGGGGTTCCTGGCGATCTTCTTCCAGGTGATGCTGCCCCTGAGCACGCCAATAATCATCGTCGCGGTCATCATGCAGGTTACGGGGATCTGGAACGACTTTCTGTTCGGTCTCGTCTTCGGCAGCGGCGAGGGCGTGCCGATGACTGTTC
Organism: Rhizobium sp. CB3090; assembly: GCF_029714285.1. Classification (NCBI taxonomy): domain Bacteria; kingdom Pseudomonadati; phylum Pseudomonadota; class Alphaproteobacteria; order Hyphomicrobiales; family Rhizobiaceae; genus Rhizobium; species Rhizobium sp. CB3090. The sequence continues at coordinate 407,525 of NZ_CP121664.1, read as the reverse complement.
AGCTTAACAACATCGTCAATTCCACGACCGGCGAGCGCGAATACAACGTCAACATGGCGGCGACAATACTGACCTCACTGGTTCCACTTGTCGTGTATCTCATGTCAGGCAAATACTTTGTGCGCGGCATTGCGGCCGGCGCCGTGAAAGGCTGAAGCGATGACAAAGAATGTCTCAGTGAAGGATCTGGAGATCTCCTACGGCGCGCACAAGATCGTGGAGCATCTCGATATCGAAATTGAACGTGGCGAATTCCTCGTCCTGCTCGGTCCGTCGGGCTGCGGTAAGTCGACGCTCCTCTCTGCCATCGCTGGCCTTGCAAAAGTCACAGGCGGCACGATCCATATCGGGGAGCGGGACGTGACCCGAGCCGAGCCCAAGAGCCGGGGTATCGGCATGGTGTTCCAGTCCTACGCCCTCTATCCAACGATGTCGGTGCGCAAGAACATCAGCTTTGGACTTAAGATGGCCGGCGCGAACGCGGCCGAACAGGCGCGCAAAGTCAATGAGGTCGCGGCGTTCCTGCAGATCACGCAGCTCCTCGACCGCAAGCCCTCGCAATTGTCCGGCGGTCAGCGCCAGCGCGTCGCGATCGGCCGCGCCTTGGCCCGCAGCGCCGATATCTACCTGTTCGATGAGCCTCTCTCCAATCTCGACGCCAAGCTACGCAACGAGCTTCGCTACGAAATTAAGCGTCTCCATTCCGAACTTGGGACGACCATGGTTTATGTGACCCACGATCAGATCGAAGCAATGACACTTTCGACCCGCATCGCGGTGATGAAAGACGGGAAGATCCAGCAATTGGCGACGCCGAGCGAGATCTATGCACGTCCTGCAAACCTCTTCGTTGCAGGATTCGTCGGCTCGCCGGCAATGAACTTCATCGAGGGCGATCTGCGAACCAATGCCTCAGGCACATCGGATTTCGTAGGTGGCGGTTTTAGCCTGTCGCTTCCGGCGCGCTACGCGCAGCGGGAAGTGGTTCTCGGCATACGCCCTGAACAGTTTCTCCGCAATGGAAGCGGCGTCGCGGGCACGGTGACGATGACGGAAGAAATGGGGCCAGAAGGGCTCTTCTGGTTGGAGGTCGGCGGAAAGAAAATGTCAGTTCGCTCCAGCATGTCCGACTTGCCAAGACCAGGCCAGAAGCTCGAGATCGGAGTTGACCTCAGCGCCATGTCGCTATTCTGCAAGGAGACAGGCGCAAGGATTGGGAAGCCGACACAGATGCCGAATTGAGGCTTGCGAAAGCAGGGCCGGAATTCGGTCAGGGATTGAAGGGCAGACCTACGGCCGCCTAGGCGGCATACTAAGTCGCCCGAGCGTCTGCATTTGAAGGGAATTGCGATGAAGTTGCCATATCCGCCACGCGGAATCGACAGCATGGAAGAGGATGCAAAGTGGTCCTGGCTGGATACGTCTCTTTCGCCAGATGTCCGTGCGGCGATGGTAGTGGAGACGATGACAGATGACGAGAAGTTCTCCTGGTTGTACGGTCCTATGGCCGTCCCTTTCGGAAAATTCGAAAAACCGGAGGGCGCCCTCGGGTCGGCCGGCTTCTTTCCTGCCATCGAACGGCTGGGCATTCCGGCGCGGCAGGAGACGGATGCGACGCTTGGCATTGGCAATCTCAATGACGTGCGGCCGGGAGACACGGCCACGGCATTGCCCTCTTCGCTGCTTTTGGGGGCCAGTTTCGATCCCGCGATCGCCTTCGAGACAGGAGCGCTCATCGGCAGTGAAGCACATGCCAAGGGCTTCAACGTTATTCTGGCTGGCGGTGCGAATCTCGTGCGCGAACCGCGAGCCGGGCGAAATTTCGAAAATGTATCGGAGGATCCGCTGCTCACCGGCGTCATCGCCGGAAACTCTATCGCAGGGATCCAGTCGCAATCAGTGGTTTCTACGGTGAAGCACTTCGTGCTGAATGCCGAAGAAACCGGCCGCGTGATGCTGAGCGCCGACATAGAGGAGGCGGCGCTTCGTGAATCTGATCTGCTGGCCTTTCAGATTGCCATCGAAATCGGCAGCCCTGGCTCCGTCATGCCCGGTTACAACCTCGTCAACGGCGAATATGCATCCGAGAACGGGTTCCTTCTCAACACGGTGCTCAAGGGCGAGTGGGGTTTCCCCGGCTGGGTTATGTCCGACTGGGGTGCGACACATTCGACGGAAAAGGCCATTCGCGCCGGACTTGACGTGCAATCAGGGGCCAATCTCGATACTGAGAATTTCTTTGGCGCAGCGCTGCGGGCCGCAGTCGAGCGGGGCGATGTGCCGGGGGAGCGAATTAACGATTCTTTGCGCCGCCAACTTCGCAGTCTTTTTGCGATCGGGGCTGTCGATCGGCCGGCAGTGCGGGGAGGGTCCATTGATTACGATGGCCATCGCAAAATCGCACAGCGCGCCGCAGAGGCGGGGATCGTCCTCTTGCGCAACGAAAACGCCGCCCTGCCTATTGCTAAGGGCAAGAGGCGTCTGCTGGTGGTCGGCCGACATGCCGATCTCGGGGTGCTTTCTGGCGGGGGGTCCTCCTCTGTCACCCCGACAGGAAGCGTCAAGCTCCCTGGGGTTTCCTTTGTCGGACTGCAAATCCCGAAAGTTTATCATCCATCTTCGCCCCTGCACGCGATCAAAATGGCGGCGGCAGCTGAAGACATCGTGTATCTCGACGGCGAGGATATCGATGCGGCGGCGAAAGCGGCGCGCGGGGCCGACGCGGTGATCGTTTTTGCCGGTGCTTGGCGCACGGAAGGAATGGATGCTCCTAACCTGGACCTGCCGGACGGTCAGGACGTGCTGATCGACGCGCTGGCAGGGGCCAACCCCGCCACGATCGTTGTGCTCGAGACGGGCGGCCCTGTCTTAATGCCATGGTTCGACCGTGTGGCGGCGGTCGTGCTGTCATTCTTCTCCGGAAACGGCGGGGGCGAGGCCATCGCTCGTGTTCTCTTTGGCCATGTCAATCCTTCCGGCCGGCTACCCGTTACATTCCCCGCCTCCTTGGATCAGCTTCCGCGCCCGGGCCAAATCGATCCGGCTTCAGTGGTGTCCAATCCCGGCGTACCTGTCGACGGCAACATCGTTCACGTTTCTTACGATATCGAAGGAGCGGATGTGGGCTATCGTTGGTTCGAGCGCGAAAAGCTGATACCGCTCTTGCCGTTCGGCTATGGTCTTTCCTACACGCGCTTTTCATATGGCGATCTTGTGCTGCGGGAGGCCGGTGGCCAATTGCAGGCGATCGTGTCCGTCACGAACGAGGGGCCGCGCGTCGGCGCGGAGGTCGTGCAACTCTATGCCCGTTTCGACGCGCCTACCGGTTTCGTCTCGAGGCTTGTCGGGTTTGCAAAGCTGGAGCTTGCTCCCGGGGAAACAGGCACGACGGAAATGACCGTCGATCCTCGGTTGATCAGCCGATTTAACACGGATGCCAAGTGCTGGCGGCTGGAAGCCGGAACTTACCATTTCAGCGTTAGGCGGAACGCCGCCGAGACGGAAAGGGAGATTGCAATCGATCTCGACGAAAAGAACCTTCGCCCCTGATCGGCAACGCTAAGCCCCTTTGCATCGGATGGCATCGCCGGCGCCACCGGCGGGGCGGGTCCTTAGCGCGCAGTTTTTTTCTTTGACGTGAGCGTTATGGAGCGCTGGAACCGAAGTGCCTACACTGCAAAATCGATGAAGCAAAGGCACTCCGCGCGCGTTTCCCACGGCGGGATCCATCCTAAGCACACGCTGCGGCTCGATCCGAACCACAAATCGCGCGACAATCGCTGACGGTCGTTGCACACCCGTGCAATGAGGGGCGGTATGGATCGCTGGCGCTTTTACTTGGGGATGGCCGGCGGCAATTCCCATGCTCTCATTCGGCGGGTGCGAGCGCCCGCTTCCACGCCAATCCCTTACTAGCTTCTATTGGCCCTCATGCGACTTCGGAACGTCGTCGGCTTTTCACCTGTAAGCTGCGTGAAGAACCGGGTAAAATAGGATGGTGTCGAAAAATGAAGCTTGTAGGCAATTTCCGCGATTGAAAGCTCGGTAAAGACGATCAGCCTGCGCGCTTCAAGCACCAGTCGATCGTGAATTATCTCCCCGGCGGTGCGCCCGGTTGCCGCCTTCACGCATCGCGTCAGATATGTCGAAGTCACCGACAATTCGGCGGCATAATCGCTGACCGTCCGGTTTTTGAGATGATCGCGATCCACAAGCGCCTCGAATTCGCTGACGAGGGCAAGGTGCGGAATACGCGAACGCGTTTCACGCGACCGGGCGTCGCGCAACATGCGATGGAATCGAATAAGAAGGATGCGGAACAACGCCTCGAGGATCGCGCTTCTCTCCTCCCCCCATAGCCCATGCTCGGCCTCGATCTCCTCGAAAACCGGGCGAAGCTGCGCGAGACCATCTCGGGAGTCCTCGCCGAATATCGCCGCAGGCCGGGACAGCCACGTGTCGATCCATGGCATTCCATGTGCGAGGCGGGCCAGATTCACACTCGGCAGCGTGATAACCCATCCAAGCGTATTCTCGGGATAGTCGAAGCCGTGACTGACGAGGGCCGGCATCCAGATTAGGGCCGGCGCCTTGATCCGTACTCCTTCGAAATCGAGCTGACCGAGTATCTCGCCGTCCGCAAAGAAAAAAAGCTGCGCTAGGCCCTCGTGATAGTGGGAGTCGACGTGCCAACCATGAATGTGGCTGCGTTCGGAAATCCGTTCGCAGTTCAGGAAGCCCACGTGCTGCGATGCATCGCCGAGTACGTAGCGCTCGCGGTCCAGTTGCGGTTCAGCCATCGCGGCTCCTGTTTGAAAAAGTGACATTTATAGTCAGCTCAGTGCATTGAGAATTACAATAGTCAAAAGCAAATTGAGAAAAATCAAGGGCTGACGGCGAGACGGGAGACACAGACCGTGAGCCTCTGATCAAGCGGAGGAAACCAGCTATGCAATCCATTGACAGGCGTGTTTCGGGCGGGCTTTAGGCGCTGCGAAAAGACGGGCGGTCAATCTCATGGCGGCGAGACGGCTTCGACAATCTGCACGCATTATCGCATCGGGCAGAGCGTTCGAGACGGTCCCATAGGACGCCTTAGGAGCGGCAGGAAGCCAACACCTCTAAGCTTTAAGACCAGACCGGCGGCGCGCTGCCGGCTCGGTTGGTCGCGGCCGCAATCTTGCGATCGCGACGGTCGGAATCAAATCGGGAGGAACCGGTGTCTACAGACAATTTGAACTATTCTATAGAGGCAGTCGCAGCGACCGAAGGTGCTCAGAGCGCTCGCGATCGCAACCGCATCCTGGTCGCCGGAACCATTGGAACGACGATCGAGTGGTATGATTTCTTCATCTACGGCCTGATCGCACCGCTTGTGTTCGACCGACTGTTTTTTCCAAAGTTCGATCAGTTGACAGCCACGATGGCGGTATTCGCCACCTTCGCCGTCGGATTTCTCGCCCGTCCGCTTGGCGGATTGGTGTTCGGGCATTTCGGCGATCGCATTGGCCGGAAATCTGTCCTGCTTTGCACGCTCCTGATCATGGGTTTGGCGACCATGGCCATCGGCCTTTTGCCGACTTACGAGAGCGTCGGCATTCTCGCAACCGCGGCTCTGCTTATCCTGCGCTTTCTTCAAGGTTTCGCACTCGGCGGCGAATCGACTGCTGCCGGGTTGATGGCAATCGAAACGGCGCCCGGCGACAAGCGCGGTCTGTCGGCGGCAATCATTCAGGCGGCGGGACCACTCGGCGTCGTGCTGGCGTCGCTTGCAGCCATGGCGATGGCGACCTTACCTGAAGAGGCCCTGTTGTCCTGGGGCTGGAGGATTCCTTTCATCGTCAGCGGGATCCTCGTCGCAATCGGGCTCTACATGCGGCTTCGCGTCGAAGAGAGCGCGACTTTTCGCCAAACGGTGCGTCAATCCTCTCACACGCCGACGGTACCCGCTCTCGAGGCGATCAGGAGCCATCCGCGGCCAATTCTGGCCATCCTCTTTGCGGAAATGGCCCAAACGTCGTACTTCTATCTGACCGCCATTTTCACGCTGTCCTTCGCCACCCGGCAACTCGGCGTGCCCAAGGACGTGGTCACGCAGGCCGTCCTTTATGCAAATATCGTGGCGCTGATTGCGATGCCCATCATCGGAGCGTGGTCGGACCGCATAGGACGCAAGCGGCTTTTTCTTGCAGGTCTCATCCTTGCCGCTGTTTCGATCATGTTCTTCTACGATCTGCTTGCCACGCGCGATAGCGCGATGGTCATGGGCGCGGTGATCGTGGCTGCCGGGCTGCTTCATCCGCTGATGTTTAGCACTGAGGGCAGCTATTTTCCGGAATTGTTTCCAACGCGCGTCCGTTTCAGCGGCGTTTCGATCGGCAAACAACTCGGCACCGTACTTGGCGGCGGCCTTGCACCCCTGATCGCCACTGCACTTTATGCGGCAACCGGCACGACGCTTTCAATCGTCTGTTACTACCTCGTCATGGCCGCCGCGGCCGTTATTGCCTTGCGTTTCGTTCGCGAGACCAAGGACGAGCCACTTTCCAACTGACAACCTGAACCACCACTGAGAGAGATACCCATGAATATAAATCTTCTGATCGGAGACCGCGAAGTCCCCGCGAGCAATGGGAAGACCTTCGACCGCATGGATCCGCTGTCGAAGGAAATCGCAACGAGGGCGCCTGCCGCCACGCTGGAAGATTCGGACGCAGCCATCGCCGCTGCCGGCGCCGCCTTCGCAAGCTGGTCGGAACTCGGGCCGAATGAACGACGCCGGTATCTCCTGAAGGCAGCCGACGTCTTCGAAGGCATGCGCGACGAATTCGTACGCACGATGATCAAGGAGATCGGCACGACGGAGGTTTGGGCTTCCTTCAACGTGAAGCTGGCCAGCGGAATGCTGCGCGAAGCGGCTTCGCTCACCACCCAGATCACGGGCGAAGTAATTCCTTCCGACAAGCCCGGCTGCATTGCCATGTCAGTGCGCCAGCCGGCGGGCGTGTGCCTGGGGATCGCTCCCTGGAATGCTCCGATCATTCTTGGCGTGCGTGCGGTTGCGACGCCGCTTGCCTGCGGCAACACCGTTGTCCTGAAAGCCTCGGAAATCTGCCCGGGTACACACCGCCTGATCGGAGACGTCTTCCGCAAGGCCGGTTTTCCGGCAGGCGTCGTCAACGTCGTCACGAATGCGCCGGAAGATGCCGCCGCCATCGTCGAGCGTATGATCGCGAATCCGGCCGTGAAACGTATCAACTTTACCGGCTCCACTCGCGTCGGACGGATCATTGGCGAACTTGCTGGCAGACACCTGAAGCCGGCTGTGCTCGAACTTGGCGGCAAGGCGCCGCTTATCGTCCTCGATGACGCGGATCTCGATGCAGCCGTTGCTGCTGTCGCCTTCGGCGCCTTCATCAACCAGGGACAGGTCTGCATGTCGACGGAACGGGTCATTGTCGATTCCGCCGTGGCCGACAGCTTCGTCGAAAAGCTCGCCGCCAAAGTATCGGCATTGCCTGCCGGCGACCCCAGATCGGGGCCGGTCGTCATCGGATCGCTCGTCGACGAGGCTCCGGCGCTGCGCGTCGTCGATCTGATCGAGGACGCGATCGGGAAGGGCGCCAAACGTGTTGCCGGCGGTGAGCGTACGGGGACGGTCGTTCCGGCGACCGTCATCGATCACGTCACCGACGAGATGAGGCTTTATGGCGAGGAAAGTTTTGGTCCCGTTGTTTCGGTCATCCGGGCTGCAAATCTCGAAGACGCGGTGCGACTTGCAAACCACAGTGAATATGGGCTGTCCGCGGCCGTGTTCGGGCGCGATGTGGCTCGGGCGCTTGCCGTTGCCAAGCGCATTGAGTCCGGAATCTGCCATATCAACGGTCCGACCGTGCACGACGAGGCCCAAATGCCATTCGGCGGCGTGAAGGGGTCTGGTTTCGGTCATTTCGGCGGGCAGGCCGGTATTGCTGAGTTTACCGATCTGCGCTGGATCACCATTGAGACCGCGCCCCAGCATTACCCTTTCTAAGGGCACCGCGATTTCGCGATATTAAGAGATCCAAAACATGACAACTCATACTCAGACAGTCCGGGAGGCGACGCTGGATGTTTTGCGTTCCTTCGGCGTGGATCGCGTCTTCGGCAATCCGGGATCCACCGAGCTCGCCTTCCTCCACGACTGGCCGGACGATATCGACTATGTCCTCGGTCTGCAGGAGGGGTGCGTCGTCGGCATGGCAGACGGCTATGCCCAGGCGACAGGACGGCCGGCATTTGTCAATCTGCACTCGGCAGCCGGCCTCGGGCACGCTCTCGGCAACGTGTTCACGGCGTTTCGCAACAAGACGCCGCTTGTGATAACGGCCGGACAGCAGGCGCGCAGCATCCTCCCTCTTCGACCCTATCTCTACGCGGAGGAAGCCGCTCAATTTCCCAAGCCCTATGTGAAGTGGAGCGTTGAGCCGGCCAGGGCAGAAGACGTCCCGGCGGCAATCGCAAAGGCGTTCCACATCGCAATGCAACATCCGCGTGGTCCGACCTTCGTGTCGATCCCGTCGGATGACTGGACGGAAAGAACTTTCGCACCCGCGCCTCGCGCCGTTGCGGGTGAGTTCGCACCCGACGCGGCGGCGATCGCGCGCTTGGCTGTGGCTATAGAAAAGGCCAAGCGTCCCGTTTTCGTCATCGGACCCGATGTCGATCGCAGCGGGTCGGTCGATCAAATGGTGGCGGTTGCCGAACGGGCACAGGCGGCGGTATGGGCAAGCCCGATGTCGAGCCGAGCGAGCTTCCCCGAACGTCACTCGCTTTTTGCCGGCTTTCTTCATGCTGCGCCCGGCGCTCTTGCCGAGGCATTGCGTGGAGCCGACCTCATCGTCGTTTTCGGTGCTCCGGTGTTCACCTTTCATGTGGCAGGTCATTGCGATCTCTTCGCAAACGGGACCCTGATTTGGCACCTGACCGACGATCCCCTCGAGGCTGCTTCGGCGCCGGTCGGCGAGAGCGTGATCGGGGCGATGGCGAAGTCCCTTTCCGAGCTCCTGCTAGCCTTGCCCGACATCGCCGATCGAGAGCCGCCGGCGCCCCGGAAAGAGCCGCCCACACCGATGCCCGCGACGCCCATGCCGCCCGGCTTTGCCCTTAGCCGCCTTTCGGACCTATTGCCCCCCGATGCGATTGTCGTCGAGGAGGCGCCGTCGCATCGGCCGGCCATGCAGGCCTTTTTCCCCATGCGCGGTGCCGACAGCTTTTACACGATGGCAAGCGGCGGCCTTGGATATAGCCTGCCGGCTTCTGTCGGCGTTGCCCTGGCTCGCCCCGGCCAGCGGATCGTTTGTCTGATCGGCGACGGGTCGTCCATGTACTCGATCCAGGGTATTTGGACAGCCGTCCAGCAAAAGCTGCCGGTTACTTTTGCGGTGATGAACAATTCCGGTTACGGGGCCATGCGCTTCTTCAGCCGGATCATGCAGTGCGAACGTCCGCCAGGCATCGACCTGCCGGGGATCGATTTCGTCGCGCTCGCACGCGGCTTCGGTTGCGAGGCCGAACGCGTCATCCGTCCGGAGGAACTTGATCGGGCGCTGATCAAGGCTTTTTCCAGCGAGGGACCCAATCTGATCGATATCGCCGTCGATGAAGCCGTCGCTGTTCTCTTCGAGGAAGGGAAACGAGAAAAACCCATGCCGTCTAGGGAGAATTCGCAATGAAGATCATTATAGCGGGCGCAGGTATCGGCGGATTGGCTGCGGCACTCTGCCTCCATGAAAAAGGCTTCGAGGTTCAGATCTTTGAAGCTGTCAATACATTGCAGCCGCTGGGAGTCGGCATCAACGTGATGCCGCATGCCTCCGGCGTGCTATTTGGCGTTGGTCTCGGCGATGCACTCGACGAGATGGCGATCCGCACTCGCGCCATTGAATATCGCACCCGCTTCGGGCATCTGATCCAGTCGGACCCCCGCTGCGTCGAAGCAGGATTTGAATATCCACAATATTCGATCCATCGGGGCGAATTGCAGTTTCTTCTGCTCGATACTGTTCGTACCCGCCTCGGCGAGGACGCCGTCATCACCGGGAAGGCCGTTGCCGGCTTCACGCAGGACGACGATCGCGTCCATGTAAGCTTTGCGGACGGGTCGTCCTGCGACGGTGATTTGCTGATTGGTGCAGATGGTTTCCGCTCGAAGGTGCGCGAACAGCTTCATCCCGGCGAAGGGCCGGCGCACTACGAAGGCACCATGATGTGGCGCGGTGCCAACGTGCAGGCGCCCTTTGCCGATGGACGGACCATGTTCATTGCCGGCGACCATGATGTCAAATTCGTTTGCTATCCGATCAGCGGGCGAGCGGCCCGAAAGGGCGAAGCCCTGATCAACTGGGTTGCCGAGATTCGTCACGACAACCCGCGCGCTGCCGAAGAAGCCGACTGGACCCGGGAGGCCGAGCGGGATTTCATCTCCGAATATTTCGGCTTCCGTATGCCCGATATCGATATTCCCACCCTTTTGAAAAACACGCAGAAGATCACCCAGTACCCGATGATCGATCGCGATCCCTTGCCTTGGTGGACGAAGGAACGGGTGACACTTCTCGGCGATGCTGCCCATCCCATGTACCCGATGGGAGCAAACGGCGCCTCGCAGGCAATCCTGGACGGAAGGGCGCTTGCCGATGCTCTGGCCGAACGGCCCGGACCGCAGGGGCTATTGGCCTATGAGGCGCTGCGGCGGCCAATCACCACCAACGTGGTCTTGAACAACCGCAAATCCGGACCAGAACGGGTCCTCGACATCGCTGCTGCTCGCGTCAAGGGGCCAGAGGATCGGATCGAAGATTTGATTTCCGCGGCCGAGCTTGAGGAGGTGGCCGCAAGCTACCGCCAGATCGCCGGTTTCGTGAAAAAGGCGGTGTAGTCGATGAGAGCGTTCTATGCCGGATTCGACCCCCTGCATCCGCCGGTCAGGATATGCCTCGGTGCCGGGCTTCGCCACGCAGTCGGCGAGGAATTACGGAGGCTCGGCCTCTCGCGGGCGCTGGTCCTGACGACACCCGAGCAAATATCGCTGGGCGAGATGTTGCTCGAGGCTCTGGGGCCGCTTGCCCACGCCCTTTTCAGCCGCGCCGCCATGCATACGCCCTTGGAGGTCACCGAGACAGCTCTTAGCGTCGCGGCTGGCGCCGACTGCCTTGTCGCGATCGGCGGTGGATCGACAATCGGGCTGGCCAAGGCGATCGCGCTACGTACGGATCTGCCACAGATCGTGCTGCCGACGACCTATGCCGGGTCCGAGGCGACACCGGTGCTGGGGCAGACCATAGCCGGAGTAAAGGAGACCCTCCGCTCGCTCAAGGTTCAGCCGGAGGTCGTTCTCTACGATCCCGAGCTGGTTGTGACATTGCCGGCCAAGCTGACGGTCACCAGTGGGCTCAATGCCATGGCGCATGCCGTGGAGGCGCTATACGCCCAGGATCGCAATCCGCTTTCGGATCAACTGGCACTCGCAGGTATCCGGATCTTCAAGGACGGCTTGCCGCGCGTGTTTGCCGAACCCGGCAACCTCATGACGCGTGAGGAAACGCAGTTCGGTTCGTGGCTTTGCGGCACGGTGTTGGCCCAGGTCGGGATGGCCTTGCACCACAAGCTTTGCCACACTCTGGGAGGTAGCTTCAACCTTCCGCATGCCGAAACGCATGCGATCATACTGCCACATTCGGCCGCCTACAACGCTGCAGCCGCTGCTTCGGCGTTGGCTCCGGTGGCAGAGATGTTCGATGGATCGATCGGCGGAGGATTATACGACTTTGCCGTAACGCTGGGTGCGCCGCTCGCACTGAAAGATATCGGACTTGCCGAAAACGATCTCGACAGGGCGGCCGATCTCGCCGTGGAGAGCCCCTATTGGAACCCGCGTCCGATCGAACGGGCAGGGATCCGGGAACTTCTGCAGCAGGCTTGGGAGGGGAGGCGTCCTGAGTAGTGCCTCTCGCATTGCATGGCCTTGCGACGGTCGGCGAGTTTCCGTCAATCGGAACCACACCGCCGATTGCAAACCTCAGAACAACGGAGGAACGAGATGACCCAGTATTTTACCGAAGAACGGTCGGCGGAAGCCGTCAATGGGTGCATGGGCGAGACCACCGACCCGCGTATCCGGGAGGTGATGGCGTGCCTCGTCAAGCACCTGCATGCCTTCGCCAAGGAAATTAACCTGACGCAGGCGGAATGGCAGGTCGGCATCGACTTCCTGACCAAGACCGGTCAGATTTGCAGCGGCGAACGGCAAGAGTTCATTCTGCTTTCCGATACGCTCGGCTTTTCCATGCTCGTCGATGCAATCAACAATCGCCGCCCACCCGGGGCGACCGAGAATACGGTCTTCGGGCCCTTTCATGTGGACGGCGCACCTATCCGATCGATGGGCGACACGATCAGTCTGGACGGCAAGGGGGAAAGCTGCCTCTATCAAGGGCGGGTTATCGACCTCGACGGCAGACCGGTCGAAGGTGCGCGGATCGACGTTTGGTCGGACAATGCCGACGGCTTTTACGATGTGCAGCAGCCGGAATTCCAGCCGAAGTGGAACAACCGCGGCATCTTCGCCACCGGCGCTGACGGGTCTTACAGCTTCATCGGCATCAAGCCGGTTTCCTATCCTATTCCTGATGACGGGCCGGTCGGGCAGATGCTCAATCGTCTCGGCCGCCACCCATATCGTCCTGCTCACATGCACTACCTGGTCACGGCAGCGGGCTTTCAGAAGCTCGTCACTCATACCTTTGTCGGCGATGATCCCTACCTCGGCTCCGACACTGTCTTTGGCGTCAAGACGTCGCTAATCGCACCGTTTGAGCCGGCAACAAACGGCCGAACTCAGTGGCAATCCACCTTCGATTTCGTGTTGACACCTGGTTGAGGAGAACAGACATGCCCAACTTAAAGATTTTCCTGGACGATAGTTTGCCTGACGAATGCCGAAGCGCTTTGCGTGAGGCGCTCTCGCCAATCCGCGACATGCTGTGCCGGCAGTTGAAGGTCGATAGATCCGCTTGCCAGTTCGCAATCCTGCCGGTCATCGCGATCAACGGTCAACCGCCAATCAATGTGGAATTGAGCATCCTTCCCAAGCCCGATCGGTCGCGAGAGGTCATTCTCGGTCTATGCGGAGAACTGCAGAGAATGGTGGCTGAGGTCAGTGGGACACATGTTGCAGTGCGTGCTTCCGCATTAGACCCGGAAACCTACGTTGCATTGAAATAGGCTCGTGGAAGCCTTCGCCATATCCGAACTGGCCCAGTTGGAATTCTGCTATCTGGACATCGTCAATCGTCCAGTTTGGCGATAATGGTGACAGACAAAGGCGCTTTCGCCATGACACTGAGGTTTTGACCCGTGGACATATCGCCTGTGCATTCCGTGATGATCGCCTATATGGCTTACGTCCTCGGTGCATCAAGCCCCGGCCCGAGCAACTTGGCGATCATGAATACGGCGATGAGAGGCGGCCGCGCGGCGGCGTTGGCGCTCGCTGCCGGGGTCGTTTCCATCTCATGGACGTGGGCCGTTCTGGCATCGACCGGGTTGGCGGCACTGCTGCTTGCCTATCCACAAGCATTGACGATCATTCAGTTCATCGGTGGGTGTTATCTCCTGTACCTAGCGGCCGGTGCCGCTCGGTCGGCCGTTACGGGTAAGGATCTGGGGAGCCCCACTGAAACGCCATCCTCGCGCGCGGATCTCGGGAAGCTTTATCGCCGAGGTGTCCTGATCCATGTAGCTAACCCCAAGGCGATCATGGCATGGGTCGCGACAATCTCACTGGGCCTTCAGCCGGGCGCACCCTCCTACATGCCTTTCGTCATTCTCTTCGGATGCGCCGTGCTGTCGGTTGCAATCTTCGGCGGATACGCGATCGTTTTTTCCTACCCGCCGATATCGAGATTCTACACAGGTGCGCAACGCTGGATCGACGGCGTTCTTGCCCTGTTTTTCGCGAGCGCTGGCCTCGCATTGCTTCGGGGTGCAGTCATCGAAGCTGCTGGCTACATGACGACCGGAGGGTAAAGGCCGGCACAATGAGTAGCAATCATGAGCCGCTTTCTGTTGAGGACGTCGAACGCTTCGGCCCCGATCCGCTCGCGACCATCTCCACCAATCTGGCGGCGGTCGAGGAGCGGATTGCCCGTGCGTGTGCCCGAAGCGGGCGCGATCGCGGCTCCGTGCGACTGCTCCCCATCACAAAGACGGTCCCGGCTCATATCTTGCGATATGCTTTCGAAGCCGGCATCCGCTCGTTCGGCGAAAACAAAATTCAGGAAGCGATGGCAAAGCGGGACGCGCTTGACGATCTGGCCATCGAGTGGACGATCGTAGGGCATCTACAAACCAACAAAGTCAAATACCTCACGACTTTTGCTCGCGAGTTCCATGCCCTTGACAGCCTCCGGCTGGCCGATCTTCTCAATAGACGACTTGAGCGTGAAGGCCGTTTTCTCGATGTCTATGTGCAGATCAACACTTCCGGGGAGGACAGCAAGTTTGGCCTCGAGCCGCACGCGCTCCTGCCCTTCCTGGACGCCCTCGAGCAGTTTTCTCGTCTCAGGCCCAAAGGTCTGATGACCCTGGCATTGTTCAGCTCCGAAATGGCCAGGGTGCGGCCATGCTTCGCTTTGCTACGGCGTCTTCGGGACGAGGCATCAAAATACCACCTCGGCATCGCCGGCCTTTCCATGGGCATGACCGGCGACTTCGAGGAGGCAATCGGAGAAGGTGCGACCATCATTCGCGTCGGCCAGGCGATTTTCGGAAAGCGGCCGACGCCGGAGGGCCATTATTGGCCGGGTCTTGCGAGCGCCGCCCAGCAATAGACTGATCAACTTGAACATCCTTCACCTGGCGGCCTCGCTGTAGGCCTTGCCGCATTCGACCTGAGCGTCACCGGCTTTGGCAATAGCCTCCAGATCCGCGGGTAGCCACCAAGATTTAGTATGGAAACCAGACTAAATGGTTCGACTAGTCCTGCGCTTCGCCATGCTCCTGACCATCGACGTATTTCCCGAGAGCCTCGATCAACAGATCGACCAGCGCCGGGCCCAATTGTTGCCGCATCTCCTTTTCCGCTACTTCGAGGCTCTGATGAAAGGCCTCGAGCCATTCCATGCCGGTTTCCGTAAAGCAGACGAGCTTGGCCCGGCCATCGGTCGGATCCCGTCGCTTCTCGATAAGTCCAGTTTGTTCGACCTGGTCGACCAGCTCGCTCATCGACTGCTTTGTGAGCGAGGCTCGTCTTGCAAGTTCAGTGAGGCGAGTGCCATCCTCGTCGAGATTTCTCGTGAGGTTGATGTGGGCAGCGGTAAGTTCGTTGTGCCCGTTTTCCCTTAGATGATCGACGATGCGGCTCTCAAAGAGCCTGACCGCTTCATTCATGCGGCGACCGATATTGTTGCGCCGCCATGCGTTCCGTAAAATCATGTTCTCTTCCTAGCCCGCGCCCGCCCTTAGCAAAAGGCGATTTCGCGGAACGATAAGGGGATGTCGCCACATTTTTCCAGTCCTCCGTCAAACTTGTTGACAGCCGTCAAAACACGATTATATGGTCAGGTATCCGAACTAAAGTGTGTTGGCAAGATAGCACCTTCGGCGGAGGAGGAATCGGGCGGCGTTTGGCTAAAACCTACAGCAACAGAGTGTACGAGTCATGGCGTTAGCGCGCTGTCGGCGGTGTGGAGTGCCGAGTGACGGTCGTGCCGAAGAACGTTCGGCAGATTTGTTGTTACGGAAGTTTTTAACGGGCGGGGGAGGAAACTCGCATCATGGTGAAGGCGAATGGCGGCAAATCGCTGCAGAATCTTGTCGACGAAAAGTCTGATCTCGTCGATTATTTCCATAACGACACTCTTGCGCCCCACTATAGGGCTCGCACCGGCCTGACTGCTGCGTTCATCCCTCCGGAGTTCACCAACTGGCGTGATGAGCAGCGGGCTTGGCGTGAAACCGCCATTCTGTTCGATCAGTCGCATCACATGCCGGAATTGATGCTCAAGGGGCCGGACGCGCTAAAGCTGCTCGAGCGGGTCGGTATCAACAGCCTGGCCAATTTCACGACCGATCGGGCAAAGCAGTTCGTCGCTTGCACGCCTCGCGGTCACGTGATCGGCGATTGCGTCGTTTACCGTCTGGGGGAAGAAACCTTCGAGCTCATCAGCGGCATGCCCGTCTTGAATTGGGTTCAGTACAATGCTGAACGCGGCAACTACAATGTCACGATCGAGCGCGACGATCCGACCCCCTACAACCCGAAGGGCAAAAGGTGGTTTTACCGCTTTCAGCTCGAAGGACCCAGCGCCGGCCAGATTTTCCACGACGTGGTCGAGGGCGGTGCGCCGGAAATCGCGTTCTTTCGCACGGCAAAGGTCAAAATAGCCGGTTGCGACGTTCTCGTTCTTCGGCACGGGATGGCAGGTCATCTAGGCGCCGAGCTGTCTGGTCCCTACGAGGACATGGACAAGGTCCGGTCGGCTTTTCTTGCTGCGGGCGAGAAGTACGGTCTCAAGCAGGGCGGCACGAAGACCTATTTCAGCACCATCTTCGAATTCGGCTGGATGCCTTACCCCCTGCCGGGAATCTATACCGGGGAGGAGTTGCGGGATTACCGAGAATGGCTCTCGGGGAACGGCTGGGAGGCGAATGCGCAGCTGGGCGGCAGCTTCCTCTCCGGCAACATCGAGGACTATTATGTCACGCCCTGGGATCTCGGCTACGGCCACATCCTGAAGTTCGACCATAATTTCATCGGACGCGAAGCCTTGGAGCGTTTCCCGGCCGAGAAGCGCCGAAACAAGGTCACGCTCGTCTGGAATCCAGACGATATCTCGGCAATCTTCGCCTCGCAGTTTGGCGAAGGTCCTCGCTACAAGGCGCTTGATTTTCCGGTTGCCTATTATGGCTGGCCGCAGTTCGATGAAGTGCGCGGTGCGGATGGCCAGCTCGTCGGTCATTCGTGCCACTGCGGATACAGCAACAACGAGGGGGCGATGCTTTCTCTTGCGATGCTCGATGCGCAAAGCACCACGCCTGGAACCGAGGTGGTGCTGCTTTGGGGGGAGCCCGGCGGCGGATCGCGAAAACCGCACGTCGAACGACACGCGCAATTTCAGGTGCGGGCGACTGTCGCGCCGGTTCCCTATGCCAGTTTCGTTCAAAAGCTGAAACGGGCGGCGATCGCTTAAGGCGGTTTTCACAAAGCGAGGTGAGCTGGTCTGCCCAGCCTCACCTTCGTATCCAAACCTCATGCAACGGCGAGTCCCGTCTACCGGCTGGTGAACGGGCAGGGGTCATGTCGATGACGTCAAATGCAGTGTCGTGCCAAGGCAGGAATATCGATGTCCTCGATCGATTTTCACTCGAGGTCACCACAAAAGATGCCGCGCAGCTCGGGAGCATGGCGCGCGAAATCCCGACGGGGACGATCGTGTACCTGCCGTTTCTGGCGACCGAGCAGCACTCTGCTCGCATTGCTGCTGCGAAATCGATACGCGACGCCGGATACGAACCCATGCCGCATATCGCCGCCCGGCGATTGGGGTCCGAGGCCGAGTTGCACAATCTGATGGCGGGCTGGTCGGAGCACGGGCGGGTCACGAGGGTTCTCGTTCTTGCGGGCGACGCCGATCCACCCAAGGGGCCTTACCATGACAGCGCTTCGATCCTTCGAAGCCGGGTCCTGCAACGGTTTGGCATCAAGCACGTATCGGTCGCCGGTCACCCGGAGGGTCACCGCCTCCAAGACAGCCGCATGCTGGATGCCGCACTGGCGGAAAAGCGCGCAATCCTGGAAAAGGCACGGCTCGAGTGGTCTATTACTACCCAGTTCAGCTTTTCCTGCGAACCGATTCTAACTTGGATTTCGAAAATTCGCCGCGGCGGTATCGACGTCCCGATCCAGGTGGGGATCCCGGGCCCGGCCAGCGTGAAGACGCTTTTGCGGTTCGCCGCCCTCTGCGGTGTTTCGGCTTCGACGACGGTCTTGCGGAAATACGGCGTTTCTCTCACCCAACTTCTGACGAGCGCCGGGCCGGACGGTCTGGTCGACGAGTATGCCGAAGCATTGGCTAGTCCCGGTTACGGCGACGTGCGGCTTCATCTTTATCCGTTCGGGGGGATAGCGAAGACGGCGAACTGGATCCTGCGCTACCGCAACGGCGGTTAAGTCCAAGATCCTCTCTTTTGGTCAGGATGTATGACCATATTTGAATGTCCCTGAGAGGATGCAGCGCTTCTCGTCGGGGCGCATCACTCGGAGGCTTTGTGTCGCAACGACTGAGACCTACTGGTCGGCGGCGATTGACAAATAGTACGGATTCCGTACTAACATCTTGTTGGAGGAGATCCTTGGCGCATCGCGCGCCAAGATGCGTGCCGGCCGCTTTGCCGGTGGGGAGGAGCAACGATGAAGTTCATCAAATGGACGCTTTTTGCGGCGCTGACCGCCGCAACCGGTGTGTGGAGCAATGCCGCGTTCGCCGACACGATCAAAGTGGGCGTGATCGCGACCTTTTCGGGTCCGAATGCGATCTGGGGAAAGCAGTTTCGGGAAGCTATCGATGTTTACGTGGCAGAACACGGGGACGAAATTGCGGGCCACAAGGTGGAGTTCATCTACAAGGACGTTGGCGGCCCGAACGCCGATGCAAGCAAGGCCGCGGCCCAAGAGCTTCTGGTCCGCGACGGCGTCAAATATCTCGCTGGCTTTGATTTCACGCCCAACGCGATCGCAGTCGCGCCGCTGATCAAGCAGGCGAAGGTGCCTGCCGTGATCTTCAACGCCGGCACATCCTCGATCAACAAGCAGTCGGAATACTTCCTACGAACGAGCTTCACTTTGTGGCAGATCTCGCAGCCGGAAGGTGAATGGGCGGCCAAGAACGGTGCCAAGAAGGTCGTAACCGCTGTTTCCGACTATAACCCCGGCATTGATGCCGAGACCGCCTTCTCCAAGGCGTTTGAGAAGAACGGCGGGAAGATCGTCGAGCACATCAGGATGCCGCTGCAGACAACGGATTTTGCGCCATTCATGCAGCGGATCAAGGATTCCGGCGCCGATGCGGTCTTCACGTTCCTGCCGGCAGGACCCGCGACCTTCGCATTCACAAAGGCGTACAACGAAAATGGGCTCAAGGCCGCAGGGATCGCCTTCTATGGGACTGGCGAAACCGATGAAACGACAATCGACGCCCTCGGCGATCAGGCGATCGGGTTGGTGACATCCTATCATTACTCCGACGCCCACGACTCTCCCCTCAATAAAAGCTTCATTGCAAAACTGAATGAACTCCATCCGGGTTCGCGCGCCAACATGGCATCCGTCGGCGCATATGACGGGGTCCATCTGATCTATAAAATGATCGAGGCCGCCGGTTCTGACGGGGCAAAGGCGCTTGAAGCCGCAAAGGGAATGCAGTGGGAAAGTCCCAGGGGACCGGTCAAGATCGATCCGGCCTCGCGGCACGTGGTGCAGAACGTCTATCTCAGACGCGTCGAACGCGCACCGGACGGTCATTTGGTGAACCGTGAGTTCGAAACGATCCCGAATGTGCCGGATCTCGGATTCGATCAATGATGTGATTGGCGTGGAGGCGGTGCCACCACGCCAAGGCCGCTCCTGTTTTGTCGAAGGCTTCGTGAATGTCGGTCCTATTGAGCATCCTCGTCGACGGCGTGTCATATGGAATGATCCTGTTCATGATTTCCGTCGGTCTTTCGATTACGATGGGCCTGATGCGTGTCATCAATCTGGCACATGGCGGATTTGCGCTGATGGGCGGTGCGCTCGCGCATGTGCTGACGATGTCATTTGGAATGTCTTTCCTCTCAGCTTCGATGGCTGCGGTGCTCGTTGTCGTAATCATCGCCCCGCCGATGGAGCGGGTGCTTTATCGCCATATCTACGGATTTGACGAGTTGGGGCAGGTGCTGGCAACCGTCGGGATCGTCTTCCTGATAATTGCCACCGTAAACGTGTTCCTTGGCTCGACGATTCTTCCGATCCGCAGCCCCGACCTGTTCGCCGCACCTGTTGACCTCGGTTTCAGAACTCTCCCATTCCATCGTGTCGTCGTCATTGCCGCCGGCATCTTCGTCCTGGCGGGTCTCTGGCTGCTGATTGAAAAAACCCGGTTCGGCATTTACCTTCGCGCAGCCGTCGACAACAAGAACGCCGCAGGCTCGCTCGGGATCAATACCTCGCGAATTTATCTGATCGCTTTCGGTCTCGGTGCCGGCCTTGCCGCGCTGGGCGGCATCTTGGGTGCGGAATTACTGCCGATCGAAGCTTACTACCCGCTGCGCTACATGGTCCTGTTTCTCATCGTCGTAGCGGTGGGCGGCCTTGGAAGCGTGCTTGGATCCTTTTGCGCCGCTCTTGGGCTCGGCGTCCTGGATACGTTCGGCCGCTACATGCTGCCCGATGTCGGCACCATATTCTTCTTTCTCGCGATTATCGCAGTGCTTGCTCTGCGCCCTAACGGCCTGATGGGGAGGGCCCAATGACCGAGCTAGCACGCCGACCTTCCGCCCTTATTCGTGCGTTTTCCGTCGGTTCGATCTGGCCGATGGTCATCGTCGTTCTCGCAGCCTGTGCAGCCTTCTTCTTGTTTCCCTATGATCTCGCGCTGTTGACGCGCATCGTGATCATGATGGTGTTCGTCCTGTCGTTCGATCTCGTCCTCGGATATGCGGGCGTTGCGACCCTGGGGCACGCGGCGATGTACGGATGCGGCGCATATGCCGCCGGCCTCGTCGCATTGCATATCTCTTCCGATCCGCTGGTTGGGCTTCTCGTCGGCGCTTTGGCCGGCGCGCTGATCGCCTGGTTGTCGGGTCTTGTTCTCATGCGCACCAATGGCATGACCCTCCTGATGATCTCGATCGCAGTTGCCATGGTTCTTCAGGAGGCCGCCTCGAAGGCTCGGTGGCTGACAGGCGGCGCAGATGGCTTGGCGGGGATAACCGTTTCTCCGATCTTCGGGCGGTTCGAGTTCGATTTCGTCGGCCAGGTCGCCTTCATCTACAGCGTCTGTATTTTGTTTGGCGTCTTGCTGTTTTGTCGCCTCGTTGTCGGCTCCCCATTCGGGCTTGCGCTTCGGGGAATAAAGGGGAGCTCAAGCCGGATGCGCGCAATGGGCACACCTGTCTATCGCCGCAAGGTCACGGTCTATGTCTTGGCAGGCGCGATCGCAGGAATGGCTGGGGCGCTTGCGGCTCAGGTTACAGGACTTGTTGGTATCGAGGTATTCAATTTCTCTCTTTCCGCCGACGTCATGGTGATGTTGATCCTCGGCGGCGCCGGGCGGCTTTACGGCGCGATCATCGGCACCTTGATATTCATGGTCGTCCATCACGTGGCAGCCAGCATTGATCCGTTCAATTGGTTGTTCGTCATCGGTGCGATGCTCCTGATCGTGGTGTTCGCGCTACCACAGGGACTAATTTCGCTGCCTGACCGCCTCATCCGCACCTTCGGGAGGAGGGACTGATGACGCAAGGATTGGCAATCAGCGGCTTGTGCAAAAGTTTCGGCGGGCTGCAGGTGGCCCGCGACGTTACGGTCACTTTGCCGCCCGGGTCGAGGACGGCGCTCATTGGTCCCAACGGCGCCGGCAAGACAACTTTCGCAAATCTGATAACCGGCGTTCTCCAGCCCAGCTCGGGGTCGATCTTGCTCGACGGTCATGACATTGCCGGAATGTCCGAGGCGGCGCGCGTGCGCGCCGGCATCGCCAAGACCTTTCAAATTACCAATCTCTTCAAGGATCTAACCGTCCGGGAAAATCTGCGCTTGCCCATGCTCGAACGGGAGCGGCTGACGTCCAGGATTTTCTGCAGCGCGGATCGCAGACAGGAGATCGAGGCAGAGATCTGTGAGCTTCTGATCGATTTCAGGCTGACGCCGCTGGCTGACCGCCAGGTGCGAAGCCTGGCTTACGGACAACAGCGGCTTGTCGAACTGGCGCTGACATTGGCCCTCAAACCGAAGATACTCATCCTTGATGAACCGGCTGCGGGCGTTCCCTCCACGGAAAGCCATCTGATCGTCGAAGCTATCAAGCGTCTGCCGCCGGACCTCTCCGTGCTAATCATCGAGCACGACATGCAACTGGTTTTCGAGGTTGCCAATCGAATCATCGTGCTTGTGAACGGAGCCGTTTTGATGGAAGGAAGGCCGGAAGAGGTGACGGCGGATCGACGTGTCCAGGAGCTGTATCTGGGTGGCGCCCATGCGTGATCCTTTCCTGGAATTGAGGGGCGTGGTCGCCGGGTATGGCGAGACCCACATCATCCGCGATATGTCGCTTTGCGTCTCCAAGGGCGAGCGCCTCGCGATCATCGGACGAAACGGCGTTGGAAAGACCACGACGCTTTCGACGATCATGGGTCAGACGCGCCAACATGCCGGGACCGTACATTTCAAAGGTCAGGTGCTAAACGCTCTACCGGCTCACGCAAGGGCCGGATTGGGCATCGGCATCGTTCCGCAGACACGCGACATTTTTCCTTCGCTTTCGGTCGAGGAAAACCTGATTGCCGGGCTCCGCAACGGCGCAAGCCTGAAGGAGGCCTATGACCTTTTTCCCCGGTTGAAGGAGCGCCGACACAATGGCGGGCGGCAATTGTCCGGCGGCGAGCAGCAGATGCTGTCGATCGCTCGGGCACTGCTTGGCAGGCCCGAGATAATTCTGCTTGACGAGCCGCTCGAGGGATTGGCGCCGGTCATTTGCGAAATGCTGATGGCGGTTTTCCGAGAACTTTCCGCGCGCGGTCATACGATCGTGCTGGTCGAACAGCACATTTCCCTTGCTCTAACCTTTGCCGAGCGTGTCGTCGTTCTCGACCAGGGAAAGATCGTCCTCGATGAACAATCTGCCGA
This sequence comes from Rhizobium sp. CB3090, assembly GCF_029714285.1. Lineage (NCBI taxonomy): Bacteria > Pseudomonadati > Pseudomonadota > Alphaproteobacteria > Hyphomicrobiales > Rhizobiaceae > Rhizobium > Rhizobium sp. CB3090. The sequence goes on along the minus strand of NZ_CP121664.1, from coordinate 384,598 downwards.
GCTTGCCTCCGACAAGACTATGCTCGAGCGTCACCTGGGATTGCCTGCTGTTGGATCTTCGTAGCCGGCGTCGAACCGGCGCGACGCTGCTCTGTCTCTTCCTGCCCTTCGGGGCTTCGTCTTTGCAAAGCCGAACCTTCATCTCAACTGGTGAAACATGAAAAATTATACGCTGACGGTAACCTGCAAGTCGACGCGCGGCGTCGTGGCGGCGATTTCGACCTATCTCGCCGAAAAGGGTTGCAACATTATCGACAGTTCGCAGTTCGACGACCTCGATAGCGGTAAGTTTTTCATGCGCGTCAGCTTCATTTCCGAAGAGGGCGCCACCCTTGCGGAGATCAAGGAAGGCTTCAAGCCGATCTACGAGAGGTTCGGCATGGATGCGGAAGTGCATGACGGCAGCGAGCGCCTGAAGGTGCTCTTGATGGTGTCGCGCTTCGGCCATTGCCTCAACGACCTGCTGTACCGCTGGAAGATCGGCGCGCTGCCGATCGACATCGTCGGCGTCGTCTCCAACCATTTCGACTACCAGAAGGTGGTCGTCAACCACGACATCCCCTTCCACCACATCAAGGTGACGAAGGACAACAAGCCGCAGGCCGAAGCGCAACTGCTGGACCTCGTCGAGCAGACAGGCACCGAACTGATCGTGCTGGCCCGCTACATGCAGGTGCTGTCGGACGCCATGTGCAAGAAGATGTCGGGCAAGATCATCAACATCCACCATTCCTTCCTGCCGAGCTTCAAAGGCGCCAACCCGTACAAGCAGGCCTATGAGCGCGGCGTCAAGCTGATCGGGGCGACGGCACATTACGTCACCGGCGATCTCGACGAAGGTCCGATCATCGAGCAGGACACGGTCCGCATCACGCATGCGCAGTCGGCCGAGGATTATGTCTCGATCGGCCGCGATGTCGAAAGCCAGGTGCTGGCCCGCGCCATCCATGCGCATATCCACTTCCGCACCTTCCTCGACGCCAACCGCACCGTCGTCTTCCCCGCCAGCCCCGGAAGCCACGCCTCCGAACGCATGGGCTGATGTGCCATTCCGGCATTCCCGACCGAGGGGCAAGTTCCATAAATAGCTGTTATGCCCCGAAGTCGGCCTTTTCAAGTACTTAAACCGTCTGAGTTAGGCGTTGCCGGTTCATATCCCCTCAAGGCGCTCCAGTGGGTATCGCACCTAACAGAAGCCATTGAGCTTCAGGATTCTATGGGCGTCAATCGTCGCCCGAAGTGCCTCCTCCGATGTGCGGTCTCCATCGTTTGCGTCGGGATGGTGCATCTTGAGCCTCTGCTTGTAACGGCTTCTAATTTCATCCGGCGTTGCGCTCGGTGAAAGACCGAGAGTTTCGAATGCTTGTGCTTCCAGCACCTTAAGTTTGCGGGATTGAACGACCGCTTTCGCCGCTTGCCTTTGTATAGCGTTTTTTCTTGCATTGATCGTTTTCGCGGTCCCGGAGCGAATTGAGGAGGGGAGGGGCGTTTCAGAAGAGTGATTGACTCTAACGCCCCAGCTAGGACGGCTGCCACTTGCCGCTTCTCTCTGGTAGCGGGCGGTGACAGGGTTCGACAGTTTCGTCACATAATTGTAGCCCTCGCTGTACTCTTTTGCGTGGCTACGGCAAAACAGCAAATACAGCCCCTCAGCATCTGCTCCTACGGGAGCGCGATGCATGCCTTGGTTGTCGCACCCGTCCCATTGGCATCTCGGGCCACTTGTTTCGCGATGTTCAGCCGGTTTCTTCCGCGTCGGTCTTAGGCCGACAAAAATCTTTGAATCAGACGTCATAGCGTCTTATACGCCCCTACTGCCGGACACGACAAGATTGCTCGACGCAAACGCCGATCCTTTGACTTTCATTTGAGTTAACGGGGCAGCATCCCGAACTACGACAACCTTATGTTCCCAATCCGACGCCGAGACAAGTGAAAGCGGAAATGATCACACACTCCCAGGCAGACTGGGGCATTTAAAATCTGGGCCGGTCGGTTCAAACTAAGTGGTTCAAGGCGGGCATTGCCTCGCAGCAAACAATATCCTATATGTAGGCATGTTCCTACATGGAGGCTGCTATGGGCATCACGAGTTTATCTAGCCGGGAGTTGAATCACGACGTGAGTAGGGCAAAGAAGGCTGCCAATAAAGGGCCCGTGGTTATCACGGATCGCGGGAAGCCGTCCCATGTGTTGATGACCTACAGCGAGTTCGAGCGCTTGACCGGCAAGCGCCGCAATCTTGTCGATGCTCTTTCAATGCCCGGTTTGTCAGCCATCGATTTCGATCCACCCCGAGCCGAAATTGCACCTCGCGGAGTCGATCTGTCTTGAAGTATCTGCTGGATACAAACGTCGTCTCCGAGCTGCGTAAAGTCGGAGACGGTAAAGCTGATCCGAATGTGACGAAGTGGGTCGGTGCTCAAAACTCCAACGACCTATTCATTTCCGCGATTACGATTTTGGAACTTGAGCGCGGGATATTAAGCATCCAGCGACGAGACGTTTCCCAAGGTTCTCGCCTGCGGGCATGGATGGACAGCCGTGTCCGCCCTGAGTTCGCAGAGCGAGTTCTGTCAATAGATGACGCGATAGCAACGCGTTGTGCCCACTTACATATCCCAGATCGCCGCAACGAAGCCGATGCCTTGATAGCGGCGACCGCGCTGGCTCACGGTTTAACTGTGGTCACACGGAATGTTCAAGATTTCGATGGTACCGGCGTGGTCGTCGTCGATCCATGGTGCGAATGACATCAGGCGCGTGGATACTCGCGAGCTGATGTCTTTTTCGGTGTCATCGCTGAGATTGCCAATTTTCCGATGCCACGCTATTGCGGCTAAAAGGTAGCAAATGAGAAGTTTAGTCGCCACCTTGGGCTATGGAACGATGACAAATCGATCTCGTTAACAAAGCACTCATCGCACGAGCACGTTCCCAACCCGATCGCGCCGCGGCGCCAGATCCGGTCCAAAGAGGGTACGGTGATCGAGGAATTGCCGGAGGATCGGCCGAACGCTGCATAAGAAGGTTACCTAATGCCCCGTGCGCGGCGCGCAGTTGAATACTCGACTCTGTCAAAACGCCGTGCAGATCTCGCTGCGATAGACAGGATCAAAGTCACGCCTCCGGCTGTGGTTGCCTGAATCGTTTTTCGTAAGCTGCAATAAAGGCGGCGGGAACCGGGTGTGCAAATCGGGCAAAATCAATCGGTTTCCGTGAGCCTGAACTTGGCTGGATAGGGTCGTCATAGAACCCGGGTCGCCATCCGGTTCCGAAAAAGCAAGCACCATAGCGAGCCGCAAGTGTAGGCGTCACAGGATAAAGAAGGCTCAGGAATACCGAAATTTCCGTTGCGCTGACCAAGGTACCTGTCCTTGAAAAACTCGCAGCGTCGAAAAAAGCGTTTAAAGCATTTAGAGCATCCCAAACGCGCGTGTCCTCCATGGCTTCGCAATACCGTTTAGCATTATGGTTCTGCTCGCGCGTGAGTTTGTCGACCCCCAACGTCTCGTTATATCCAGCGTGTCGGCGCAAAGCCGTTTCGAAAGCATCAATGCGCACCGCCGCCTGAACCAGCCCCTCGATCAGAAAATTGTTGTCGTTTCTGCCAAATGGCTTTGCAATGCTGGCTAGGTAGTAGCGCAGCACGTTCGTATCGATGTCTGCAACCACCTCGTCAGCCCACAAAGCATGGTCGCGGCCAGTCGAAAATTTTGCGCTTTCGAGTTTATAAAAGTCCTGGATCGCATGATTGTCTGGAATTGCGTAACCACGCGCGAACAAACCAGCAGTGACGCCGATCGTATAATAAAATCGGTTATCCTGACCCATGAAAAATACGAGTTTCGTATCCGGCTCACGCATAATGCCGTCAAGATCTGCACCATTTTGCTTGCAGATGCGTTCGATTCCAGTCTCGTAGCACCACAATCCTTCAAACCACGTCAGTAGAGTTTGACCTGCCACATCTGGCGGGGAGCTCAAAGTCACACCACGATCGAAATGCCGCGACATTGGCAATGACCGCAATTTTGTCCGTAACCAGTCGTGTTCTTTGCATTTTATGGTCTCCGGCCATCTGCTGGTCTCAATGGCGTCATCAAGCGCTGGAGCAAATTTCTTGAGGTTAAAATGCACCTGGCGGATCGGGCGCAAAATAAGGCTGCAGCCGCATGCGGTGTGGATAGGATTGTGTAGTAGATTGTGCTGCAGCGCGAGGCCACAAACTTCGCAAAGGTTACTATCTGTTTCCGCATTGCAAGCCGGGCACCGTCCGATCGCAAGTGAGTCTGCTGCGAACTCTCCGCACGTCTCGCAATACAACTGCTCTCCGTCCCGCAGCTCGATGTTACCTGAGGCTCTTAGTTGATCGTAAATCGCGAGACTCCGCTCTTTGTGATCTTCGCTGGAAGTCCTGACAAATACGTCCGGCTCAATATCCACTACCCGCAGACAATGCAGGATTTCGTCAATGTGCATTTGTGCAACGTCATCAACCGGCCTGCCAAGCTTGCGGGCTTTCAACAGCGTGTAAGTGCCATGTTCATCCGCACCTGTTACGTGGTAGGCAGTATTGCCTACCATACGCTGGTAGCGTACGAACACGTCTGTCAGCAGGTACACCCCTCCAATATGCCCAAGATGCAGCTTTCCGTTCGGGCATGGGGGCGCAGAGCAGGCAAAATAAGTTTGTTGCTTTGCGCTCAAGTCAATCCCACCATATCGAAAGGAACTTTAGACTGGTTTCAGGGTCGCTGTTTTTGATAGCGTGCCTTTGGTGTGGCCCTATGTAGAGCAGCGTGTTCCCACTGACCTCCGTGGTTTCGCCGTCGGCCTCGAACACGCCACTGCCCGAGATCAACACCCAAAGTTCATGCTCTGGGTGCGAATGAAGATCGACTGCACCGTTCGCCACCACCTCCACAATCGATGTGCCGAAGCCCGTTGCGACCGTCTGCGGCAGATGTTCAAGCAATCGGCAGACCAGAACGCCATACTCCGGGCGCATGATTGAGCCGTCGATCTGTTTCGTATACATGTCTGCCTCTCATCCGGTGCTTCACTCGCGATAGAAAATGCCGTTCGGGGGCTTGAGTTCGTCGATGTCGGAGACCTTGCCCTCGGGAGGGTTGTAGGCGCGTTTGAGTTTGTTGTACTCGGCCCGCGTTGGCCCTCCGGTGGAGGCGCGCTGGAACACCAGGTAAATTACCCTTCGCGAATTTTCACTTTTATTAGGTTTTGAATAATGAGGCGCATAATCGTCAAAGATGAAAATGTCGCCGGCCTTCCATGATACCGGCTCCCAGGCGAACGTTTCCGCGATGTCGGGGTAAATCACGCCGCCGGCATCCATCGGGAATACACCCTTCTTATGATTTGCAGGGCTGAAGAAAAGGCCTCCGTTGTCCGGGCCGGAATCGTCGATGCCGATTGCAACAATCGCATGCACCATCCGGTCCGGCAGCTTATGTGGGACATGGTAGATGTCCTGATGCGGGCGATAGCCGCCACTGTCGGGATATTTGAAGATCAACAGCTCTTTGAGCATCCGGGCATCTTCCTCCAGCAAGGACTCGACGATGGACTTGATCCGGTGATCAGCCAGCATCAGATCACGCAGAGGGGCATTAAATTCAAGGAAGTTCTCGACCTTGGAAATTATCTTTCTGTTGTCCGTCGTTTTCTCGAACCACATCAACCATTTGTCGTCACTTATGTCCCAGCGCGAAATATCTTCGACGAGAGTTGAGAGACGTTCACGATTTTCCTGGTCGAAAAATTCCTCTAACTTGACGTATCCAGTTTTATGCCATGTTGCTTTTTGTGCTGCAGTTAACATGGGTAAGTCTCCTCATCAGAATTGATCTGCCTGACAAAGCTGCACCGGTCGGGCCAGGCAGTTTGCAGGATCATGGAAATGTCGCCCGTTTATCCTTGTGCACGTTGCTGTTCGGCGAGCTGCATTGCTCTTGCGGAGAATGATCGATCCTCTTGTATCTTGCATGGTAATCAATCTAGCCCCCGAAGATCTGCCGATCTGGGACGTTCGCATAGTGATCACGCCCAAGCAGGCTATTGACGATGCGACTATTTCGGTACGCTACGAGTGACAAATTCACACTCTGCAAGCCACTTTGGACGCGCGTCCGGTTCTGCAGATACACGTGGCCTGGGGAACTGTCGTTGAATTGAACGGCGTAATCTTCATCTACGACCGGCAGGCCATCTTCGATGGCGGCGGAAGCCAATAGGCGATCGATGAACGGAAGCGAGCGAGGCTGAAAACCGGTGGCGAGAACGATACGATCGGCCTCTACTGTTCGCAAAGGGGCGCCACGCGAGGCCAACAGCGCTTGCCAACCATGTGGATGAGGAGACAACTCCTTCATAACGACTGCGGGCAGCAGCTGAATGATATCGTCGCTATAGCCGCTCGCGCTGCGATGATAGATAATTTCATAGATGCGATTGCACAATTCCGCTGAAATGCCGTCGCTGGTGAGCAACTCTTCATCGACGATAGCCCGACGCTCCTGAAGTGGCAGCGAATGAAAGCGCTGGCTGTAAGACGGCGTGTACGCCACGTTGACAAAAGCGCTGTCATCCCTCGTGAACAGGTTCGCCCGTGATGTCACCCATATGATCTTGCGCACATCGGGATTGCCCAACAGGTGTTCGACGACCTCCGCACCGCTCTGGCCGCCGCCGACAACCATTACGCGTTCACCCACACCGATTGGTGACTGATGGAGATAGCTCGCCACATGATAGACCTTATCGCCCAGCCAGGGTTTGGCGCATTCGGGGATTTTCGGAACGACACCCACCCCGATCGCAACCGCGCGTGCGTGATAGTCATCTCGACTCGTCGTCACGCGGTAACCCTTGTCGAATTTGGCGATGTCGGTGACTTCCTCGCCAAACCGAAGGCTGGGCAAGTGATGCGCAACCCACTGGAAATAGTCTGTGAACTCACTACGTGACGTCGTTGCGTCGCGCCGGTTCAGGAAACTGTAAAGTCGTCCGTGCGTTGCAAGATAGTTGAGGAAAGAAAACGGACTGGTGGGATCTGCAAGCGTCACGCAGTCCTTCAGCGGAGATACCTGCAGGCGACTATTTGGCAGCAGCAGTCCCGGATGCCAAACGAAGCTGCATTCCTTTTCGAAAAAAATCGTGCGCAGGCGCGTCGGATGTGCCAGTGCAGCAAGACTAAGATTGAAGGGCCCGATGCCTATGCCGATGAGATCCAGAATTTCCATAGAATCTTTCCTATGGTCAAAAAATTTCCTTTAAGCGCGGTAACCGATCGAGCATTGGGGGAAAATCATAACGAGATCGGTTTCCTACATCGGCCTCCAAACTGTCTGGCTGATGATAGCGATGTTGATAGCGACCAGCCCTGCCATTACGAGCATTGCAACGTCGATGCCATGAGCTGCAATTAATATGCCGCCGAAATACGGGAAGCCGAACGATCCCGCAAAATAAGCGAGCGCGAAGACTTGGGAGGCGACGGCGATCGACAGGCCACGATCGCCAGCAAGGTTCACCACCATGGCGTTCAAGGTGGAATAGGTGAGGCCGTAGCCTACGGCAAAGAGAACGCTGGCGACGACATACAGCAGCGCGCTTCCCGAGTTCAAAACCAGAAGTCCGATCCCAATCAGTGTTGTTACGAAGAGAGCGAGCGCCAGGCGACCGAGCGGCAATTTTCCGATCATCGACGCGAGCGAAAACCGCAATGCGACCGTCGTGACAGTGAATGTCAGAAAGAAGACATTGGGTGAAAGTCCTCGCGATGCGGCATATATGCTTTGAAACGTGGACAGACCAGCGAATGTACAAGCACCAATTCCCATCATGATCACCGGCAACACCGTTTTACCACGTAAAATGGACAGGCTCGTTGGGACGGAGAGAGCAACGGCGCGTGCGGAAAGTTGCGGCTGGCGCTTCAAACGCGTCTGTACGAACATGGCGAATACCGCAGCCACCACGCAGAAGACGGCATAAAATGCGTAAGCGGCACCGGGATCACCGATCTGGTCAGCAATGAAGTGACCCAGCGGAGCTGATCCGCCGATGCCGAGCATTTGGGATCCTGAAAGGAGAGTGAGAGCTTCCAAGCGAGCGGAAGGTTTGAGGCGATCAATGAGTTGGATTGGGGCGAGCGTGTAACAGACCGCCCAACCAAAACCGAGCAGGACGCCACCGGTATAGGCAAACGCCAGACCGCCAGTTCCGACCAGGGCAAAGCTGGTCATTGCGGCCGCCATGACAAGAGAAGAGACGGCAACGAGCGGCAAAATACCTGTATATTCCGCCAGCCGCCCCGCGAAAATGGCACCGACCAGGGTCGCGATGGTTCCTGCACTAACGACGCCTCCGGCGGCAGATGCCTGAAAGCCTGCGGATCGCATAACGTCCACAAGCAGAAAGCTTGAACCATAAGCGAGAGCGAGTGCAATGGCGGTAATGAGATAGGGCACTAGAACGCTCGCCGGCAACCAATCAAGCAGCCTCTGGTTCGTCTCGGCTGTAACAGGCGTCACAAGCGAAAGCGTTTCCCTTTTTTGATCAGTAGCGTTATCTATCTTGCTCATGAAAGTAGATAACAGACTATTGGCCGTTACACAATCGCTGCGCAGGGAGATAGCCTCGGCAAAGCCCGGGCTGCGACTGCCTTCCGTGCGTTCTCTTATGAAGGAATTCCATGTCAGTCCCGCGACGGTGGAGCGAGCATTTGCCCAACTCGTCAGCGAAGGCCTGATCGAGCCCCGTCCAGGCCAAGGAACCTTCGTTCGCGAAACGCCCGCGGGTCCCTCCGAAGTTGTCGACTTATCTTGGCAATCTGTCGCACTTGGAGCTGCGCGTGAAGACGGTGGTTTTTTTGAAGCTTCATTGACACTTCCACCAGCCGACGGCCTGATCTTGAACATGGGCTACCTGCCGCCCGATCTACAGGCGTCTGGCCTTCTGGCACATGCGCTCCGTCGAGCCGCAGGTGGTGTCGATCTTTGGGATCGACTGCCGATTGAGGGTCTTCAGTCATTGCGAGCGTGGTTCTCGCGCGAGATCGGAAACGGCGCCGTATTTTCGCCCCATGACGTCATCATATGCAACGGCGGGCAGGCGGCGATCACTGCGACCCTACGGGCACTCGTGCCGCCTGGACGTCCGATCCTTGTGGAGACCCCGACCTATACTGGCGCCATTTCGGCTGCCCGGGCGGCGGGTCTTGAAGTCATTCCCGTAGCTATGGACGAAAACGGAGTGCGACCGGAACTGCTGGAGGACGCCTTCCAACAGACGGGGGCCCGGGTCTTTTACAGCCAACCAACCTTCTCCAATCCGTCGGGCGTCGTGACGTCGATTGAGCGGCGAGCTGCCGTCCTCGACATCGCGGCAGAGGCGCGCGCCTTCATCATCGAGGACGACTGGGCGCGCGATCTCGACCTGACAGGCAATGCACCGGCTCCGCTTGCGACGGGTGATCGCCATGGACACGTTGTTTATATTAGGTCCCTTGCCAAATCGGCTGCACCCGGCTTGAGGGTCGCAGCCGTCATGGCACGAGGAGCGGCCCTGGCACGGCTGAAGGTGGCTCGCGCTAGTCAAGACTTCTTTGTGGCCGGCCCCTTGCAAGCGGCGGCTTTGGCCGTTGTCTCCGCGCCAGGATGGAAGCGTCATCTCAAGGCCGCCTGCGCTGCCCTAATCGAGCGGCGCGATATACTCGTCGGCGCGCTGCGCGAGGAAGCGGGGGATTGCGTGACGTTTCAGGTGCCGACCGGAGGCATGCACCTTTGGCTGCGCTTGCCGGATCACGTCTGCGATGTCGCGCTCGCTGCGGATATGGCCCGGAACGGTGTTTTCATCAGCGCCGGTCGCGCATGGTTTCCCGCGGACCCAGAAGGCTCGTTCCTGCGGCTAACTTTCGCAGGCCACCCCACCACTCTTGTTGAGGGCGCAAAGCGCCTCAGCCAGGCTATTAAACATAAACTTTAATCTCGGATAACAGAAGGAATAGCGCAGTCATGCCGCCGTGCGGGAAGCAGCAGGTCCGATCGCCTTTGGCCATCGGAAGCTCGCGGTCATGCCGAGATTCCGTTCGCATCTCGGCAGATCTGAACTGATCTCGGCGGAACGCACGTGCCGATCTCGCCCTGGCTGATCTTCTTCCCATGCATCCGCGCGCGGGGAGGCGATTTTCACATGTTCAACTGCGCATGCGAGCGCGCCGCTTCCATCCTCAAGCGCGATGCAATGATTGTTGTTCGCAGATCATACGAGCGATCGCCGTGGGATTCTTAGGAAGATTATATTGAATGCTTCCACGGATTGACGAGTGCAACTCTCATGCCCTCGAAATCTTTGACGTTGCGTGTGACCAGCGTCATGCGACGGATGAAGGCTGTCGCTGCGATATAGGCGTCGTTGACCGGTTTGGGATCGGGCACATGCCATTGGGCCGCCTGGACGGCCGCCGCCTCGTCCAGAGGTAGGATGCGGCCGGATCATTATGCTCCACCAGCCGAACGCCAATTTCCCGCTCGTGCAGGACGACAGATGAAATGAAGGTTCTCGGCAGGATCGACGGTTTCGTTCCAGACCGCGACATTGGGATCACCCTTGCCGCTTGCAACCTTGCGCAGTTCGGATACGACATTGGTATCGAGCAATAGCATCAGGACAGGTCGACCGGTTGGGTGTGTTCCGTGCGTTGCGGGAGCGGCAAATCGATGTCTTCGGCCCCCGCCGGCGCCAGCATGTCGCCGAGCGTCCGCATTTTGCCCGTAAGCTGCTTATACTCGTCGAACGACAGGAGAACATGCGCAGGCCGTCCCCTCTCGGTGATGATCACAGGCCCATCCTTGGTGGCGCGCTTTGCGCGGCCAAGATCCTGATTGAGTTCTCGTCCTGAAAGCGTGGTGACGGTCATGGCGAGCCTCCAATTTCGTGGTTACGCAACCACATTCAATCCGCATGGAGCAGAATCAAGATGTGGCAGTTGCGGGCAGCAGTCACAAGCCTACCCCGACTTGTGGTCGGCAGGCACAATACTGCAAAAATGGAGAGTATCAGAGAAATCAGCACAGCGCCGGCCGCAGGCCGGGATTTCGGGAATTCTCGACGCGCAAGGAGCGGAACCGGGAGCAGCCGCAGGAGCTTCAACAAAGTGGCCCGAAGGGGAAGCGGGACCGACTGCCCCACTCCTTGCGCTCCGCTTTCATGAAGGCGGTGGGAGTTGCGAGGACCGTCGAACCGACAGCGTGCTGGAAAATTCGGCTGGCTCGGCAAACGGGTCACGCCAGACATGCGCTCGGCTCCGTTGCTCTTTCACTCCGGCGAACGCCGGCTGGCTGACGGGGGAAGTCCAGGAGCACGGTTGTGTCATGCGCGCGGAGGCCATGCAAAAAGTACGCTCGGCGAACGGAACGGTGGTACCCGTGATCAGATCCAGCCGGTGGCCACCTCGAACCAATAAGAATCGTGCTTTGGGATAGGCTGAAACGATAGCTTTGCCCATCGCCGGAGAGAATATGACATCGTTCCCTGCTGCGATAAGCAACATCTCCCCCTGATAACGGCTCCGATCCAACTGAAGGTTCGGTAGGGGCGCACGGCGAGCTAAAAAATCCTTTAAGACTTCCGCGCACCACACGTAGAGTGGGAGGTTATATCCGAAAGAAGGCCCCACGCTTTGCAAGTCGTTTCCAAACAATTCATACATCCGCACTTTGGCGGCATCGGCGCTAGGCTGACTTAGCAGGCTGCGGTCGCGCGTGCACCAGAAGCCGTTATAGAGCCGTGCAGCATGTAGAGGGCATGATATCATCCTTCAAAAGCGCAGCAGCGCGATCTAGCGCAATGGATGTTCGATCCCCGCGATGAACGGCGAGCAGGATCGTACCGCTGTTCGTAGGAGCGAAAGTGTCGCCATACGACTGGGAGAGACATCGCCTTGGTTCTCATACTTTGCGGCCCCTCGCCAGAAAGGTGAGCGGCATAAGGCAGGCTCTATCCGCCGGCGGTGATTGAGGAAGCGGACTTGATATTTGGCTGGGGCGATTGCTCGGCAAGGAACTTGGATCGAGCGCCATATTGTGGAAGCTACATCCATTGCCATGCCTCGCTGTTAATCCCCGAGCAAAGACGGACCGCATCGAAACACTGATACGCGTCTTGATAGCGCCATGAGCGGCGAATTTGCTCAAAGGTCAAATCGCTTCGTCCGATGAAGAAGACATGAGCGAAATAGCCAGAAAAGGCTATTTGAGGTCAATCAATTTTTCGTTAGTAGCTGACAGGGGGCCAGTTGTTTGCCGTCACTGCGAGCGCGCGCGACAAAAAACAGTGATTGGGTAGGGCAAGTTGACCGAAATTTTGACGCTTAAACTCGAGGCGACGGCACTCACAACCGGCGAAGTGTCCGAATGGCTTAACGGTGAAAAGCAGGACAATTTCTATCGGCCTCTCAGTACCGACAGCCGCGGTCTCTTCTCATTCGGTGTTCATGGCGCTGGCGAGCTGGTGGGCTGGGTGGGGGCAAGCTCAACGGACCGCGCCTTTTCCGTCACGATCGAGAATGATGACTTCATGTTTTTCCTCGAGCATGGAACCTGCTACGATCTGGCAACAGGCGGCATAAGGCATGCTATCACGCCCTGCACGGGACTGCTGACGACGGCCGACCGCTATTCCGCGGTGAATATTCACGCAGGCTCCGTTGCCGAAGGATTCTGCGTCCCGAGGAGCGCGGTACACGCGGCCCTGACCAGCACCTTCGAACGTCTGCCGCCTGTCGATTTCGAATTCGTTCCCCTGCAGGACCTGACGGCGGGACCGGCGGCGCATCTTTTCAAGCTCATGCGGTTCTTCCGAGATGAGATTTGCGCCGATCAAAACCTAGAGATTTCTCCCATTGCCCTGACCAGCTTCCAAGAGATGTTCTGTCTGCTGATGGTGCAGAATCTGCCCCATACGCTTTCTGACACCGGATCGCGGGTGCAGACAATAGCCCCTCGCCAGCTTCGAAGAGCGCTGGAGTTTGCGAGAGCACATATCGCAATGCCGATCACGATCACGGATATGGCAGCGGCAGCGGGTGTCAGCGTGCGGGCGCTGCAGATCAATTTTCGACGATTTTTGAATGTCACCCCAATGGCTTACCTAAGGCAGCTCCGTCTTGATGGCGCACGCCAAGATTTGTTGACGGCGACGCCGTCTGCGATGGTCAGTGAAATCGCGCGCCGCTGGGGGTTTATACATCAGGGCCGCTTCTCTCAGGAATACCGTGCTGCTTTTGGCGTCCTGCCGAAATACGATCTCGGGCGCAGCTATGAGAAGAATCGGCGTGTGGCGCTATAAAGCACGCGTTGATACCCACTCCATATCGACGCGCGGATTCTGATGATGGACAAATTGAAGGCGACGGATCTGCCGGCTAGAGAAACTGAACTCTCTGGGCAATTGCATCGGCTATTTCGCTCGGGCTGAATTCCCACGCACCCAGGTATCCATCGGCTCCAAGATCGCTCTCCGCGTCGCCATGGTCGAGGCGGACAAGGTTGGGGGGATTCAATCTGCGCGGGGTTCATGAACGGCTCTCTGGGCATCGTCACGAAGCCTCATGCCAAAGGTGCCTTGGTGCGGTTCGACGACGGCGCTGAAGACGCGATCACTACCGCCGACCTTGAGAAGCTCATTCACGGCTGGGCGAAGCGTGCACAAGGCTCAGGGATGGGCATCCAAACGAGTGCTCATTCCTGTCGTCTCTTCGAAGTTGCTGGCTCCCACCATGCACTCGGTGATCACTCGCAACATAGAAACCGTAGTGCGTGTCGGCGATCCGGGATACATCAACGAGATCATCTCGATGCAGCCAACATCGCTGACAAGGTCGCAGGCATTGGTCCTGCGCTTGCAACGCACCTGGTCCATCCTTCCCTCACCTATCACGAGGCTATGGAACTTGACTGCCTTTGACGAAGCCACATCGCTCGCCGTGCTATTCCTCATTGTCGCGGCGCTCTATGCAGTGGTCGGCCAGGCCGGAGCGTCGGGATATCTGGCGGCTATGGGACTATACGGGCTCGCGCCGACGGTGATGAAGCCCACGGCACTCGCCATGAACCTGCTCGTCGCCGCGATTGGGACCGTCCAGTTCTGTCGTTCGGGGCTGTTCTCCTGGCGGACCTTCTATCCGTTCGCCGTGCTCGGATTTCCGTTCTCGCTGCTCGGCGGATCGGTGCAGTTACCGATACATGTCTATTATCCCCTCGTCGGAATCATTCTGATCCTGTCGGGCGTACAGATGATTTGCTCGGCAATAACGAAAAAGGTTGCAGTCCAAGCCGCCGAGGCTCCTCCCTTCCTGCCCGCTCTGCTGACGGGGGCGGTGATCGGCTTCGTCTCGGGAACGACAGGAACAGGTGGAGGCATCTTCCTCGCGCCGATCATCCTCGCACTGAACTGGGTTAGCGCCCGGCGTACCGCCGCCATTACCGCCGCATGCAATCTGCTGAACTCGGCGGCAGCTCTCGCTGGCACCTATGCCTCGATCAAGTCTATTCCCTCGGCACTCCCGCTGTGGCTACTCGCGGTCGGCATAGGTGGCGTCGCTGGCGGTCTTGTAGGTAGCCGGTACCTCTCCGAGTGCACCCTCAGGTTCATCCTCGCGGCCGTGCTATTGGTGTCCGGCACCAAGCTGCTGTTGAGCTGAGGGAAAGCAATACCGTGCGGTAAAGGGCCTCCCAACAGGACTTGGTGCGCTTCAATGTCCGCAAGATCGTGTCGTCGCTGACCGGCATGCGGAGCCGATGCATCAAGTATTCACCCGGGCGACCGCCTATCTTGTGGCCAATCAAGCCTACATCTCAGCCATCCGTTCAGTTCGTCGCATGTAAGGTGAAGCAACCTCGGGCAACCAGTCGGTGAAGGTTCGTCGCGCGCATTTCCGGTGTCTACACTGCCACCGATTCCCGCGTTCCTTCGCATTTTGAGCAACTGATGATTAATGGCGATCGCGTCGGCACCATCATGCACTGCCCCCACATTTAACTCGGCAGGGACGAGATCAGAAATCCGAAACTGGGCTCGCATGGTGCTGTTTCTCCTTCGAGAACAAGGCCAGTCGAATCCAAAATATCAGCGAGACTGAGTCAGCCTCCTTATTCCATGCCTAATCACAGGTCATCGGGCGGCAGCGTGAGCTTTTGTTTGGTGGGGTGCCTTCTCCAGGCCATGATCGTACCGGCCCGTCTCGCCGGGGCCTGCTCATACGTCCCCGAGATCTCGATAAGACTCGATCAGACAAAGCTGTCGCCCATCCGACAAATTCTACCCCGGTCGAACAATCCGAAACTCCGACATATAAGGATGCCAGTGTACCCACTTGAAAAAAGGTGAGCAAATGCCGGACATTCACGGCGTGGAGCCGCACTTGCGGCCGACGCGGCATGACGCTTGCTTCCCGTTTTTTGTAAACTTTTTGGCACACTTCAACTCAGGAGACTGACTAATGACGGACCACCAAACCTCGGGATACGTGCACACAGCAGATACCCTAAAGATCCTGGCTGCGCAGCTCCGTGAAGAGGCTATTCGAACAGAGATACGGGCGCTACCCGTGCAAGGGGCAGCCGAAATCGCAGTCCGCCGGCCAGACTGGCCGGGCTGCTGGAATACCAAACCTATCTCGATCAACTGCACTGAACATTGATCCTCGATCGACGTCCACCGGGCAACATAGCTCAAATCCGGAGCGGCACTTTACCAGCGTCGGCATCTTTTGGGGTGCAGAGCGGGGCAGAGTGGAGGGTTTGAGGAGTGCGGCTATCGCCGCGCGAGCTTTTGGAGAGGCCCGGCCCCCTCTTCAGAGCAATGGAGCTGGCTGCGGTCGTGGCCAGCATCCAGCTCGTCGGCGTACCTTGATCGGAAATCCGGATTAACGACCATGGACCATACCAAGTTGTTCCCTCAGCTCAAGGAAACGGTTTGCCTAAAGCCGATGGCGGGGTACGCCTTGGCTCATGGTCACCATCCTTCCCAGATCCAAATGCTTGACCCTTCTCACGCGTTCTTTCTGTCGCTGTGTGACAAAGGTCTCCTCCCTTCACAAATCGCCTTTATCTATGGCCAAACTTTTGACCTTGAGGGTGTTGATGCTCACTCACAAGTTGATCAGTTGTTGAGCAAGTATCAGCATTTTCTTTAATTTCGACATGACGGCAAACCCAAGAGATCGATTTAGTCCGCAAAAATTCCTCTACCGGGTTGATTCCTCCGCGCTTGACCTCGCAACTTTTGGCAAATGGCCCGTTCCTGCGGGTATCAGCATCACTCTTACGTTCAATTGCAACTTCAGCTGTTCCTACTGTTATCAAGATAGTCGCCAGAGGAGCGACCCGCGCTGGAGCTCGAGCAAGTGCCTTGCGTTGCTGGATGAGGCTGCGGACTGGGGCGTGGTGTTTGCAGGATTCACTGGTGGCGAGCCTACCATCTTTGATGGTTGGCTCGAGTTGCTAGAGCGAACGCTCACACGGGGTATGATCCCGGTCTTCACTAGCAACGGAACGGTAATCGGGACTGATCCTGACATTGCCGTCCGCTTGAAAGATGCAGGCATGAAAGAAGTGACGATCAGTTTGGACGCCTGCTCGCCGCAGCTGCATGATCAGGTGACCCGGACCAGCGGGCATTTTCCCAAGGTGGCCAATGCGATTCGTTTTTTACGCGCAGCCGGAATCCGAGTGCGTGTCAAGAGCGTGCTGACGCCAATGACCCAGCATGCGGTGGAGGAAACCATAGACTTTCTGGTCGATTTGGGAGTTGAAGGTATCGACATTTCCTATATAGAGAGCGGGGCAATCAACTCCGCCGCCAATGGTGCTCCGAACGTTACTGCGGAAGAGCTGTCACGTGCCCGAGATCGGATCATACAAAAACGTGAACAGTATTCACATCTCTGTAATATAGAACCGCCCGACGATACCACCAAATTGTGGACAGAGACGGACTGGCATCCCTGTGGCGGCATGCAGTCTGGCATGTCGATATTTCCGAGCGGCGACGTGTCCGTATGCGACAAGATGCACGGGGTGAAGGCTTTTACTTTTGGCAATGTTTTCGATGCTGGCCTCAAAGAGATTTGGAACAGTGATACATTCGCGCTACTTTGTAAGCGAGCGACAGATCCAGAGGTTGTTGATTCGGGCTGTGCCATCTGCAGCAAGCTGCACCTTTGCCGGACGTCCTGTTTTGTGGATTCTTTCAACGTGACCGGCTGCTACTTCGGCAAAGATCCGTCTTGCGGCGGTCCGTTCTTGAACTAGCGGAATTCAGCACCACGCCGAGCCGAATTCCGCATCAATTCCTCTCGGCGCCATCTATCCGAGCATCTTTACCGCCATCGACAGCAAGCGCCAGTTCTTCCTCAAGCTTGAAGACACGCTGCGCAAGAGCGTCTCTCTCAGCCTTCAGCGCGGCGTTCTCGGCAGCATTCGCCGCCAGAAGCGCCATCGGTAGCATCGCCTTAACGGCATTTATGATCGGCGGCAGCCAGGTTTTTCGGTGAAGAAGAAAATGATTGGCGATCTGGCCATGGACTGAGACGAAGGGCTGGCATTGCCGTGCCGACTTGAAGCGCATCATACGTCGCTCCCGTCGTCGCACGGAAAGGTGCGAATTCTCGGCCCGATTGTTGAGCCCTTTGTGCGAGCGATGCTCGACACCGGGCATCAATTCCGCTTTGCGGCAGAGTAGGAACGCAGTTTGTCGGTCACCACTACCCGCGGGGTGGTGCCCTGGCCCCTGAGCAGCTTGCGCATCAGGCGCAGAGCTGCTCCCTTGTCCCTTGGGTCGAAGCTCTGGAAATCGTTCATCGCGACTTGCCCGCATCCCGCACTGGTCAATCGAATATGCAGATGCGCTCAAAGGAAACACGGTAGGAACTTTCACGCGTGTCAACGTGCGCCTCGTCACCGCGCGCATCGGATCGATGTCGGCCGCGGCGAAGCCTCCCTTCGGACTGCCGCTCGCTAGCCGCAGGCCGAAGGCAATGCCTCGGCTCAATGCCAAGGCGTGTACTCATAGACGATTTCAAGGTCGTCCTCGGCGTCGATTTCTTCGGAAGGGCGCATATTCTTGTGGCTGGGTGGTCGCCTCGTCAGTCAAACCTGAGTATTGAAGCGGAGGACAGCCGCACTCAGGCTTAAGACATTGGCGCGGCTGCGTTCCCGGGTGTTCGGGCTGCCGATTGGATGGATGGAGTTAGTCATGTCGATCGAAGTTCGCGCGCGATTGTCGAAAGGGCGTTTGGCCGGGCCCAAAAGATGGGGGCTTCCCATCGAAAGGTCCGAAGAGTTTGAGCGCTGGGTCGATGAATGGACAAGAGGCGAGATCGAGATCGCCACGCTGCGCCAACGCTAGATCGAATTGCTGAAAAGGCGGGAGCAGGCTTGGCGCAACCGCTGAGGTCAGCGACGAACCGGATGCGCTATTCCGCTCCTTATGGATCAGTGTTGCAGAATTCCGCATTCTAGTTTATTTTCTGGCCGCACGATATTCCGTACATTGACCTTTAGATGAGCGATATTCCGCATGAATGCTACGATTTTCAACGCTCTTGGCGAACAACTCTTGGCCGCCCGTAAACGGCGAGGTCTCAGTCAGCCAGCACTTGCGAAAAGGCTCGGCCGGGACCGGGCGCGAATATCGGAACTCGAACGGGACCTTGCGACGGATCGGCGGGGTAGGGACCGACTGACCCTGTTTGCCGAAATCTGCGATGCACTCGACCTTATGCCCGTCCTACTGCCGAAGTCCCGGGTCGGGGAAGTGAGGGCGCTGATTGGCGAAAAGGGGGAACAGCAGAATAGAGGGGCGGCGGCCAGCGCATTCGAGGAACTTTTTGTCGATCTCGATGAAGACGACAAAGGGGAGCCGTGATGGCGAAATCTTCGGCGATCCTCGGCGTCCATCTTCTGGATCAGACACAAGGGAAGGTTAGGGTAGGCACCCTGACGCGCGACAGTGACGGCGCAGTCGCGTTTGTCGTTGCGGAAACATTCCTACGGGATCCAAAGCGGCCAATTCTGAGCCTGGGTTGGTTCGATCCTGACGATGACGAGGGCACACGCAATCGTCTGGCGCGGCGCGGTGACAAAATTGGGCTTCACGGCACATTGCCACCATGGTTTTCAGGGCTGCTTCCGGAGGGCGCCCTTAGGGATCTCGTGTTGAACGAAATGGGGCCGGGCGATCACGACGAATTCGACGTTCTGACCCGCCTGGGTGGCGATCTCCCCGGCGCAATTCTCGTCGTACCGGAAACAGCGATCCCAGGGTCAGCCGGCCCAATCACCATCGAAAAGGTACATGGCGTGGATGTCGCGCTGCCTGAAGGCGCGGTCAAATTCTCGCTCGCAGGTGTCCAGCTCAAGTTCACAGCCAACGTCGAGGGCGAGCGACTGACGGTTCCCGGTCGCGGTGACACCGGCCGTTGCATCATCAAGGTCGCAAGCGAGCGATTCCCAGGTTTGCCCGAGGCTGAATACGCGGCCATGCATATGGCAAAAATGATTGGCGTGCGAACCGCAAATTGCCGGCTTGTCTCCAGCGATGTCATCAGCGGCGTTCCCGCGGAACTCTTGGCCCACGGAAAACGCGTTCTCGTCATCGATCGCTTCGACCGTGCCGACGATGATCGTCGCATTCACATCGAAGACGCAGCCCAAATTCTGGGAGCGATAGGCGATCGCAAATACACGATGGCGACGACTGAAACCATCATCAACATGGTGCGCCGCTTCAGTACCGATCATCGCGATGACATATTGGAAGCCATCCGAAGGGTCGCTGCAGACGTGCTTTTGGGCAATGGCGACAACCATCTTAAGAACTGGTCCTTCCGATTCCCGGCACCCGGCGAAATCCGATTGTCGCCTGCCTACGATATCGTCCCGACCGTTCTTTACAATCCATCCGACACTATGGCGTTGAGGTTCGTCAAAACCCAAAGCTTCGAAAACGTGAACCTTCATCGTTTTGAGAGGGTCGCAAGTTTTCTTCGTTTGGACGAGAAGCTGATCACCCGCGAGGTCGTGGCGACAGTTAGTCGTGCACTGGAGCATTGGCCAACATTGGCGCCCGAATTGCTCGGAGAAAAGAAAGCAAATCAGCTTCTTGATCGCCTTGGCACGCTGACCCTGGTGGACGAAGTTCTACGTCAACCGTAGTCTTCGGCCGTGTTGGATATCGCCGGCCCGCTTCAATGGTGCGCAAGCCGTTGGCAGGCCACATCCAGCAGCCTTCGCGTATGCGCTCGAACGAGATCAATATCAATGCTATGTGCGTCGCTGACGCTTGCCGCATCGCTTGGATCCGGGACCTGCGCTCGGACGGCTTCTTTCCAGAGCCAGAACTCGTCTATCGCGGACAGCGCTTTGGCTCTCTCTTCGACATAGCCCGTGCCTACCTCGACAAATGCGTCGTCACCAAAAGCTTCACGAAACGCCGCGATCTGATCGAGGTCGAAACTCAGCGAAAGCGAAGTTCCTTCTTCGACGACAAGCACACCAAACTCTGCCTCGTCTGAATTGGCGGCGGGCGTGAACGGGATGAGCACCAACCTATCTCAGGAACCGCTTTTCGTCGGCCTTGACCTGATCCATTTTCTGCAGTCGGAATATCTCCTCGACGGGCACAATGTCCTTGTGAACGTTTTGCACGCCGCCATCGGCAATGAACGCCGGAAGGCATTCTGCATTGCTGTCGTCGCAGCGCGAATGCCATAATTGCCATAGATGGTCATCTGGATATTGCCGAGCGCGCGGATACGCGAGGCATCGAGTTCCGGATAGGCGTTCGGAACGATGACCAGCGGGACCGGCCCTTTCCACGCCCGCGAGAAACTTTCGATCGCAGCCGGGTCCTTCTTCTTCGAGTGGACCAGGACCATGTCCGCGCCGGCCTCGGCATAGGCCATGCCGCGCGTCAATGCTTCCTCTTCGCCCAAACCTTCCATCAGCGCTTCGGTGCGGGCGATGACCATAAAATCCGGGTTGGTGCGCGAGGACACCGCGGCCTCAATCTTGCCCTGGTACTCTTCGATGCGCAGCAGTTCCTGACGACCATCAACTGCAAGACTGGTGACCTTTGGGAAGGTCTTGTCCTCGATCACCACGGCTGCCGCGCCGGCCTTCTCGTATTCGCGTGCCGCGTGAATGACGTTCAACGCGTTGCCATAGCCCGTGTCGATGTCGGCGACGATCGGCAGGGACGATTTCCCGGCTATGGCGCGCAGCATGTCGAGATGCTGGGTCATCGTAATCAGGCTTATGTCGGCAAGGCCGAAGAGCGCCGATAGTTCGAATCCAGATGCCCAGATGCCGTCAAATCCGGCTTCCTCTGCGTAGCTTAAGGTCGACTGCTCCAAGCGATAAAACCTCCGACGAGCATGAGGAACGAGGTAAAAAAGAACACTGAATGTATACCGGCATGAGCAGCTAATACGCCGCCAATGGCCGGGCCCAGCACCTGACCCGCGTGCTGCGCCGATGTCGACCAGCCGAGTATCGCGCCGACGGCTTGCTCGGGGACACTGTGACGTATCACGCTGCCGATACAAGGTAGCAATCCCCCTAAAGCGAGCCCCATCAATATTCGGAGGCCCACCAACTCCAAAACGTTCGTAACGAAAGCTTGTGACAGAAGGAGTGCCGCAGCGGTGCACATCGCGACAACGATAACTTTCCAGTGTCCGACGCGATCGGCTAGTCTTCCAAGGTGCGAGGCGGAGAGAACACTCCCAAACGCTGTACCCGAAATGACCAGACCGGCCCAAAGGGTAATATGACGGTTAGGCTCGACGAGTTGCGAAATGTAAATCGCTGTTATCGGTTCAATCGACATATTGGCGATCATCAGAAGCAAGCCAGTCGCCAGCATTGCCAAGACAGGCCTCCTGCTTGGAATCGTCGACCAACTGTTGGAATATTCACGCTCTGTCGTTCGAGCATTGAAATCCTCTCTGATCAAAAATGCGCTGGCAAGAAAAGTGAGGAAGACTAGGGCCGCGGTCAGAAAGAACGTTTCTCGAATGCCGATTAATGCCGGTAGAAATCCGCCGATCAGCGGGCCGACGAGGTAGCCCCCCATGATCCCCGTGGCCAACAACCCCAACGCCCCGCCACTACGGTCTTTGGGAACCTGTGTAGCTACTAATGCATATGAACCAGACGAGTAGCCTCCGAGTACACCGGACAAAAATCTTATAGCCAGGAACTGCCATACGTCTTGAGCCACACCCATTAAGGCCATCGCTGCGACCACGCCCAAGCTTGCGCGAACCATCATCGCCTTCCGACCGTAGCGGTCGGCAAGTCTTCCCCAGAGCGGGGCAACCAGTGCGGCCGCAAGGAAAGTCACGCCGTAAGCCACGCCCGAAAACTGTGCTATGGATGCTTGATCGATGACGCCTAGTTCCCGGATATACAGGGGCAAGAAGGGGAGTAACATTGTCATGGCGACGGTCGTCGTGAACGAACCGGCAGCACAAACGATAAGGTTCTTCTTCCAATAGGGCGCGGTGCCGTTCAGATACGAACTCGCATTCGCAAGACTATTTCCACTGTTGAGCACTGTGAATCGCCCTTCTTGCTGAGCATATGGATTTCGGGCACACATTCGGTGTCAATGCCGGCCTGGAGCCGACTGCTTCGCTTCCGAGTGCGTCGAGGATTGCTAAAGACGTCATGGATCAGAAGTCCTCCTCCGTCGCGGGATAATTCGTTATTTGGCGGGAAGGGATTGCCGATGTGGTCAATGCCGTCTCCGGTAGAGTGTACTCTGATAGATATCTGACATGTTGCTCTCGTCGTCCTCGGTCCGTCCGCTGGATTTGGCCGAGAAAGGAATGCTCGTCGGCCGCCCCCGCCGTTTCGCTACAAGGGTTGCAAGGCCCGTGCCAAAAATCAGCAGCCGGCAGAGAAGGACTTCCCGTCAGCTTTTCAGTTGTTTAATTTGAGACAAAACGAGCTTGCTCAACAAAGCTGTGTCGCAAACCCGATAAAGACGTGTCAGATGAGATGCTGTCCGGCCGTCTTAACTACGCATTTCGCGGATATCTTGAGATCTCCGTTGCCGGCAGGCGGTCAACGATGAAGTCGATATTGAGTTCATAGCGCCCGCGCCCGAACCGTCTATCGTACGGTGTTTTTTCCAACGCATCGGTCGAACGAACGACACCGTGCCTGTAAAATGCCATAGGCTTGCCCCCGCCGCCCTGGGCTGATCGAGGACAGCGTCACAGACATCAGCGTCGTTAAGTGAAACACGCCCCATGGAAAGATACCGCTGACTTTCCACGGGCAAAATTCGCTTAAACTGGCTTTGTCTAGATAATCTGGCTCCGGCGCGCTGGAGCAGCGGATGAAACCTCGCGGCTCGCCCGAATCGATCATTGATGCGATAAGGGATCATGGATTCGCAACTCGATATGTTTACGCCCGGCAATTCGGAGGGCGACGGCTTGCAGGTGCGTCGTCGTGCATCGCGGCGCCAGACGACTTACCACCAAAGCGCGGATGAGATGATCCGCGCGCTTGAAGGCAGCGGAGAATACCGGATCCTCAGAAAGTTGCCGCAGCGTGATATTGCGACGGTGCCGCGAGCAGGATTTCCGAATGTCGGCATCGTTCTCGACACGGAGTCCACTGGTCTTGATCACCGGACTTGCGAAATCATCGAGCTCGGACTTATCGCCTTCACCTTCGATGAAGATGGGAAGATTGGCGACGTGATCGGCACCTATGGCGGACTGCAGCAGCCGACAGCTCCCATTCCGGCGGAGGTTACCAGGCTCACCGGCATCACCGACGAGATGGTCGATGGCCAGATCATTGACATGCAGGCCGTGAAAGATCTCGTCGTCCCGGCTGATCTGATCATCGCCCATAACGCCGGTTTCGATCGTCCGTTCTGCGAGGCGTTCTCCCCGGTCTTCGCCAATAAGGCCTGGGCTTGCTCCGTCTCGGAGATTGACTGGAGCGCGAGAGGCTTCGAGGGAACGAAGCTTGGATACTTGATCGGTCAGGCGGGCTATTTTCACACAGGACACCGGGCGGTCGACGACTGCTTCGCACTCCTTGAGGTTCTCGGACGTGGCGAGGGTGAGGGAGCGGCGCCCTTCGCCGAACTTTTCCGGTCAAGCAGGCGGTCGCGTGCCCGCATCTATGCGGAGCATAGCCCTTTCGACATGAAGGACGTCCTGAAGGCAAGAGGATATCGCTGGTCGGACGGCAGTGACGGCCGGCCGAAGTCCTGGTGGATCGAGGTTGCCGAAGACGGCCTCGAAGACGAGCTTTGCTATCTTCGCTCAGAGATCTACCAGTGGGACGACGCGGATCCACCCATCCAGCGGCTTACAGCCTTTGATCGATTCAAAGGCTAGATCCATACATGCCTCCTTTTGGAGTGAGGGCTGGCGGGAGTCACGTTTAAGCAGCTCAATCGACATCTCGACCGATCCGACGTCGAGAATTTAATATCACTGTCATGGAAGCCAAAAGAACCGGCAGCGTCCATCATCGTCGCTGTAGACGTTGAGGGAGCCGGGCATGGAAACCAGTTCCGGGAGCAGAAGAACTCGAGATCGGCTTCGAAAACTCATCCTGTCGATCGCAACGTCGGGCAGCATATCCGAGTTCTGCGAATCCAATCCACCTGTCGCTGAGTGAATTGACCATAAAATTCCTGTTTGGGAGATCGTCTGATATAGAGCAATCGCCCTGTCGCCGTCGTATCCATGCTACCCGCGCCGGCGACCGCGCCCTGTCGTTACCTGCCACGGGTAACGACAGGGCAACTCATCGCGGCCTTACTGCCGAACGAGAACGTCGACATCAACCGGAATCCTTGATGGATGTAAAACTCACCCGCAAAGAACTTGCTAACCGAGCAATTGCTTCAGCAGAGTGAGATGCCGTGCATACGCCAGATTAGCGTGTTGATTTGCACTGAGAAGTGACCCGGCATTACCGGATATTGTCATCGAGAATTGACCCATGTTTTGAACCTTGCTCCGCGTGTTTTCAGCGGGAGCTATGGAGTGATCGACATGGCGTTATTGAGCGTGATCCGACGCTGGCATTTTAGAGAGCATTTATCGATCCGGGAGATATGCCGCAGGACTGGCCTGTCCCGGAATACCATTCGCAAGTACCTGCGGTTGGGTGGCGTCGAGCCGAAGTTCAAGGTTCCGGAGCGGCCGAGCAAGCTTGACCCTTTTGCCGACCGGCTATCGGCCTGGCTGAAGACGGAGGCCAACAAATCCCGCAAGCAGAAGCGGACCCTTAAACAACTCCATGCCGACCTGCTGAGCTTGGGCTACGAGGGTTCCTATTGCCGTGTCGCCGCTTTCGCTCGAGAGTGGAGAGCCGATCGACAGAGAGAGCTTCAGACGTCAGGACGCGGAACATTCGTGCCTTTGGCATTCGAGCCCGGTGAAGCATTCCAGTTCGACTGGTCGGAAGACTGGGCGATCATCGGCAATGAGCGCACCAAGCTACAGGTTGCCCATACGAAGCTGAGCTATTCCAGGGCCTTTTTCGTTCGGGCCTATCTCCTCCAGACACACGAGATGTTGTTCGACGCCCACAATCACGCATTCCGCGTCTTCGGTGGCATTCCCCGGCGCGGCATCTACGACAACATGAAGACGGCGATCGACAAGGTCGGCCGCGGTAAGGAGCGCGACGTGAATGTTCGCTTCCTGGCGATGGCCAGCCACTATCTGTTCGAACCGGAGTTCTGCAATCCGGCGTCCGGTTGGGAAAAGGGTCAGGTCGAGAAGAACGTCCAGGACGCTCGTCATCGGCTATGGCAACCCATGCCACGCTTTCCATCTCTGGAGGCCCTCAACGAGTGGCTAGAGCAACGCTGCAAAGAGTTTTGGGCACAGACGTCTCACGGCCAGATGCGCGGCACCATCGCCGATATCTGGGCGGAGGAAGCACGGGCTCTTATGCCGGTTTCCCGTCCGTTCGATGGTTTTGTCGAATACACCAAGCGGGTCTCTCCCACCTGCCTCGTGCATCTGGAGCGCAACCGCTACAGCGTTCCGGCATCCTTCGCCAATCGACCGGTGAGCCTGCGGGTCTATCCGGATCGTGTCGTTGTCGCCGCCGAAGGCCTGATCATCTGCGAGCACCAGCGCATTATCGACCGTTCCCATGATCGGCCGGGACAGACGGTTTATGACTGGCGGCACTATCTCGCGGTCGTGCAACGCAAACCCGGCGCTCTCCGCAACGGTGCTCCATTCACCGAGCTTCCCGAGGCCTTCAAAGCCTTGCAACAACACCTGCTCAAGAAACCTGGCGGAGACCGCGAGATGGTCGATATCCTGGCGCTCGTCCTGCAGCACGATGAACAGGCCGTGCTATCGGCCGTCGACATGGCGCTGAAGTCCGGCGTTCCGACCAAGACGCATGTGTTGAACCTGCTGCATCGCCTCGTCGATGGCAAATCCTTCACTCCGCCGACGATAGATGCGCCCCAGGCACTGACACTCACCAATGAACCAAAGGCCAACGTCGAACGCTACGACACCCTGAGAAAGACGGAGATTCGCCATGCGTCATAACCCAGCAAGCGGCGCGATCGTGATCATGCTGCGGCAATTGAAGATGCACGGTATGGCCCAAGCCGTCAGTGAACTGACCGAACAGGGAGCGCCGGCGTTCGAGGCCGCCATTCCGATCCTGTCGCAGCTCCTCAAAGCGGAGACGGCGGAACGGGAGGTGCGATCGACAGCCTATCAGCTCAAGACGGCACGCTTTCCCGCTTACCGTGATCTGAACGGCTTCGACTTCGCAAGCAGCGAGATCAACGAGGCGCTCGTGCGTCAGCTTCATCGCTGCGACTTCCTCGACGAGGCCAACAACATCGTCCTGGTCGGCGGGCCCGGCACAGGCAAAACGCATGTCGCCACGGCAATCGGTGTTCAAGCCATCGAGCATCATCATAAGCGGGTTCGCTTCTTCTCGACCGTCGAACTGGTCAACGCTCTCGAGCAGGAGAAAGCTCAAGGACGGTCCGGTCAGATCGCCAACCGGCTCATACACTCCGATCTCGTTATCCTTGACGAACTCGGATACCTGCCGTTCAGCGCATCAGGCGGTGCATTGCTCTTCCATCTGCTGAGCAAACTATACGAGCGGACCAGCGTCATCATCACCACCAACCTGAGCTTCAGCGAATGGGCCAGCGTCTTCGGCGACGCCAAGATGACCACCGCATTGCTCGACCGGCTTACCCATCACTGCCACATCCTCGAAACCGGAAACGACAGCTTCCGGTTCAAGAACAGCTCAGCGCATGAACCCAAAACAGCAAAGGAGAAAAGTAGGAACTTGACCACCACCACCGACCCGAAACATACCTAAGAGGCGGGTCAATTCTCGGCGCAAATGCCGGGTCACTTCTCAGTGCAAATCAACAGTCATGGAACGTATTGCGTCTGATCTCACGATAGATAGTCGATCGGTGACGCCCGAGTTGGCGGGCCATCTCGTTGACCGGAACCTTGCGCTCGACAAGGTGATGAAGGCGCCGCCGATCGGCGAGGGTGAGTTGCTGATAGCACCGGGACATGCCAAAATCTCCAAAGTGAAGCCATTGAATTCATTGGCATGTCGCACTTGAAAATAGAATGTACCCGGCTACAACAAAATGTGGCGTAATCTATATTATGGAACTCATAGACGGTTTGTCGGCTGTTACTCAGATGAAGGCCGCGCAATGTGTTTTGCAAGACACCCCGACCACTTGAGCGCGGGATCGAGACGCTCAGAGAAATTACAGGCGCCCATGATAAAGAAGCCCTCGTTTTTCTCGCCGCCATCGATCATTTCCAAGAGTGCCGAAACGAGAGAGCGTCCAACGCTCCTTTGCTCTGCCAAGCAGCCAACGAGGTCGGGATGAAATGCGCATCGAGCGTTTTTGCCAGAATGCGCGCGAATGCGGTCTTTCCGCACCTCCCGCTGCCCACTCAAGAGCAACCGGCTATCGATATTGGACCATCTCAGCTTACCTGTACGCTACTCGGCAACTTCACCAACGAGCGTTGACGCCCAATCGCGGGCTGCGCGGTAGCCTCTTACACTACTCCGGTCCAGTACCACCTCGCCAGACTTCGCCCGGCTAACGTTGGCTGCATTCGCAGCCAACGCAAACGCCCCAATGTCTCATCGAAACTGCGACCCTTTCGAACGGTCTTCCAAAATAGGCCAGGCGCAATGGCCACGGCTTCCGCAACATCCTCCTCTGGAGGCGTTGGACGATACACGAGGCGCGTAATGCATCCCTTGCCAGCTTGAGGTTCGGAGCCTCCAGATCAGCGTAAATGTCGGAGATCGTCGCCCATTCGTTCGGCACTTCCACGCCATGATCAAAAAGGAGCAGCACACGCTTGGAAGTGTCGATGGCGTCCTCCGTCTGATTCACTGCCCTGCGGTCGCCAACGACCAATACGAACCCAGGTGGGAAGAAGATTGCTGTCAGCAACACCCTCGAGCCAAGTCGAAGATCATGACGTGATTGTATAATGTCTGCGTGAGAAAAACCCTGGGTAGCTTCTCCCGGAGACTCGTATATGCTGCCTAAGGAATCTTAGTCCGCAGGCAACGAGATCGCGATGGCAATGCACCAGGTCCCCTCACCACAAAGCGGCTCGAGCACTCGGCCGCGACTCTGGTGGATGGTATTTCTATTTCCTGGGAAGGCCATCTTATGGTTTCAGTATCACTTTCCTAAATTCGGCAATGTCATTGCTACTGGCCGCCGCTACCGCAGCCGCACTTGCGAAATATTGTATTCGGCGGTGTTTTGGGTCCTAGTCGTCGCCTGGCTGTTTGCACTTTTGCACGGCGCACTTAGGTAGCATTCGTTGCGCCTCCATGCTGCCATATCGAGCCCAGAGTCGCCGTTCCGGTGTCTTTCCAAAATGCCACACCCGGCCAAAAAAAATCTTTGAGCGCTCTTTTGTAAATGCAGCGCCGGCGAGAGCTGCTATGCATTGTTCACAAGCTTGAGGAGAACCGCATGCCGAATCCATTTGAGCAAATTCCCTTTGATGGCGCCGAGTTCGTGGACAATCCCGAACCGCGCTGCCCCTGCCTCCTGTTGCTGGACGTCTCAGGTTCAATGCGAGGACGCCCACTGAGAGAACTCAATGAAGGTCTTGTTCAGTTTAAGGATGAGCTCTATGCGGACTCTCTCGCATCCAAGCGCGTTGAGATAGGCCTCGTCTCCTTCGGCCCAGTCAGCATCGTGAACGACTTTACAAGCGTGCATAATTGGATCGTGCCCGAACTGGCAGCGCAGGGAGATACGCCAATGGGCCACGCAATCGAGGAAGGCCTTCGGCTCCTGCGCGACCGGAAGAGCTCCTATCGCCAAAACGGAATCTCGTACTATCGCCCGTGGGTTTTCCTGATTACGGACGGAGCTCCGACTGACACGTGGCAAAATGCGGCCGCCCAGATCAAGGCTGGTGAAGCTGAAAAGGCCTTCAGCTTTTTTGCCGTCGGCGTCGACGGCGCGAATTTCGAAACGCTTTCCCAGATCTGCGTGCGCCAGCCTTTGGCTCTGAAGGAACTCAGGTTCCGCGATCTGTTCCAGTGGCTTTCCAGCTCTCTAAGCTCCGTCTCGCAATCCAATCCCGGCGACGCCGTTCCTCTCTCCAATCCTGCAACACCAGACGGATGGGCCTCAATCGCATGACCGATGGCTGGCGTTGGGCCGCGGCCCGTGCGCGTGGCACCTCTCATGTGAAGACAGGTTTGCCATGTCAGGATTTTGCGCTCAGTGAGGCTGTAGCCAGCCTCGATGAAACGGTCATGACAGTGATCGTTTCAGATGGTGCGGGAAGCGCAAAACTGGCGGAGATTGGTTCAAAATCAGTCTGCATTGGTCTGCTTCGGCTCATCCGTGGATATCTTGCAAATCACTCCCTGTCCCAGCTTCGTGAAGAAATGGTTTGGGACTGGATAGATGATATCCGCGAATACATCAGCGCAAAGGCTAGTCGATCTGGAACACAGCGTCGCGATTTCGCGGCCACAACCGTTGCTGCTCTCATGTCTGAAAACGGCACTGTGATCTTCCACATCGGCGACGGCGCAGCCGTCGTACGCTACGAAGGAGACGACGCATGGGATGTGCCGTCTTGGCCCTATCAAGGCGAATATGCATCGACAACCAGCTTCATCACCGATGATCCTTATCCGCGTCTGACTTTTGTTCGAAATGACCGTCGTGTCGATCGATTTGCAGTATTCTCCGACGGCATTGAGCGCCTAGTCCTCAATAGCGTAGATCGTTCGGCCCATGAGCCATTCTTCAATCGGATAGTGACGCCGCTAGCTTTTTCGGAGGAAGCCGGCAGGAACGTTTCTCTGTCGATAGCCCTCCGAGACTATCTTGAAAGCCCTTCCATTTGCGAACGGACAGATGACGACAAGACGCTAGTACTCGGTGTGCGCAAATGAGCACTACCGTATTCGGATCGGATGGAAAGAAGCTCACGCTTGGTATGATGCTGGGAAAGGGTGGCGAGGGCACGGTCTACCACATCCACGAGGCGGGCGATTTGGCGGTGAAGATCTACAATCCCGGCAAAGCCTCCGAGAGGAAAGCAAAAATCCTTGCCATGACGTCGGCGGCGCTCCACAAGACAACCGACATAGTCGCCTTCCCAATCGACACTGTAAGCGACAAGAACGGAACGTTCATGGGTTTTTCCATGAAGAAGGTCGCAGGTTTTAAGAACATCCACGAGCTCTATGGGCCGGGCAGCAGGCGGACGGAATTTCCTTCTGCCGACGCCCGGTTCCTGGTGCGCAGTGCGTTCAATCTCGCGAACGCTTTTGCTGCAATCCACAATACAGGCTGCGTAGTCGGCGACGTGAACCACTCCGGCATCCTCGTTTCAAACCAGGCTATGGTAACTCTCATCGACAGTGACTCCTTTCAGTTCAATAAGGGGCCAGAGGTCTATCGCTGCACGGTAGGCGTGCCGGATTATACGCCACCTGAGCTCAGAGGTGCGGACTTCGAAAAAATGGTTCGAACGGCAAACCACGACAACTTCGGTTTGGCCGTCCTCATCTTTCAGCTGCTTTTTCTTGGGAGACATCCGTTTGCCGGCAAGCATCTGGGTCTTGGAGACATAGACATACCGACCGCTATCGGCGACCACCGTTTCGCCTATAGCGCACGTAGGGCTGAGACGCGCATGGAACCCCCGCCGCTAACACCAGCGCTCAGTGACTTTGGCAATGAAGTTTCTGACGCCTTCGAGTCAGCCTTCAGCAAGAATGGTGATCGTCCGGGCGGTCGGCCCAACGCGGCATCGTGGGTCCAAATCCTCGGCAAGCTCGAGCAGGGTCTGGTGGAGTGCTCTGCAGACAAATCACATGCGTACTTTCGGGGTGGCGCGTCGTGCCCCTGGTGCCGCCTCGAGAAATCGATGGGCCGGAGCCTATTCGCCGCAAAGATTTCAAGCACTGTTTCCACACTGAACATCGGTGACCTCATTGCTCTAATCAACCGTCCCGCTCCACCAAGCCAACCGCCTGCCCCTGAAAGCATCATCGCGGTTCCGTCTCTTACCCGCAGTCCTGCGGCGGCAGCCGCATCACATGGAAAGCAACTGACGCTTTTTGCGTCGGTTGCCGGACTGCTGATAGGCTTTTTCCTTGCCAATCAGTTGAATGGCTTCTGGGGTACCGCTCTGGTTATTGCATCAATCATAATGATGATCCGAGCCCGCCGTCCTGCGGAAGAATTTCGGGTCGAACTGCAGGCGGCGACTGCAGCATGGGAAGAGAAGAAGAAAATTTGGGAAGAGCACGCCGGGCCTGCCGTGTTCCTGAAACGAAAAAGCCACTATCTGTCCTTGGCCTCGGCTCATGCCAAACTTCCGGAACAGGAACGCGAACGGCTCCTCGAGCTCGAGCGGAAGAAAAGGGACCTTCAATTCAGGAGCCACATGCAGGGGCACTTGATCTCCCGCGCAAAAATCGGTGGGATTGGACAGAGCAGGACGGTAACGCTCTCGTCGTTTGGTTTTGACAGCGCGTGGGACGTGAAGACTCGCTCGGTTTTGGCCGTTCCTGGCATTGGTCCGAAAAAAGCCGACGCCCTTGCGAATTGGTCGTCGTCCGTTGAGAAGAAATTTGTATTCAATAGTCATATTGCCACCAATCCGCAGGCTATAAATGAGGTCAAAACGGACATAGCGCGTCAGAGGGCTGACTTGGAAGGAGAGCTGAGGCGTGCTCCGGATGAGCTCAAGGAACTTCTGGATAC
This sequence comes from Rhizobium sp. CB3090, assembly GCF_029714285.1. NCBI lineage: Bacteria > Pseudomonadati > Pseudomonadota > Alphaproteobacteria > Hyphomicrobiales > Rhizobiaceae > Rhizobium > Rhizobium sp. CB3090. The sequence continues at coordinate 352,222 of NZ_CP121664.1, read as the reverse complement.
TGCCTCCGACCTACGAAGGAACCCGCCCCCGCAATTAGTTGAAGCGTATGTACGGCTTAAGCAAGTTCAAATGGACATAGGGTAACGGTGGCGCGCGTGGCGGGACCATACCGAGACTTCTGGATAATGCTCATAATGATCGGGGTCGCTGTCTTCGCGGCGAATGCAACGTCGAAGCCTGGAACCGTATCTCCGGTCCCGGCGTCGTTACCTACTGCCTCACGCAATCAGATCGTGACCGCGCCGGTAAGTAGTCCTACCCTCACTCAGGAGAAAGTGCTTCCTGCGCCTCAGACTTCGGTGGCAACCGCAACTGCTGCGAGTGCAGACCCGCCGTCGCCCACGTCTTCCAGCACTGGGAATGCAACATCCGTTTCGGAAACGGCTCCGTCGGCTCCCATGGCCGCGCCTCAAAGCACCGCGACGAGTTCCGCCATTACGATCACGGAGCCAATCACGAGCACCGCTTCAGAACCAAACCCCGAAGTTTTCGATGGATTGGTTGCCTCCATCGAGCAATCGCAGGCGACCACCGTGGCCGCTGTTGATCCTTCCAAAACAGCCGGCCCGATCTCTGCTGCGAAATTCGCTTACATGCGGGTACCTCTTGAACTTAGAGACGGACCTAGTCCCAAATACATCGTCGTCGGTAGCCTTGGTCAAAACGCTCTTGTCTCTGTCATGGAGCAAGAAGCGGGTTGGACCCACGTCAGCGGTGGTCCGGACGCGATTGGATGGGTACCCTCTGGCACGATTTCTTCCAGTCCCGTGCTCAATGTTGCCCGGAAATCGGTTCCCAACATGCGGACAGTCGAAACTCCACGTCGCGAGGGGGGCCGCTAATCGATCATGGGCCGCCGCACTGCCTCCAGCCCAATCCCTGCCGATTGCACCACCCAGAATTATTCAAATCGGTCTCCAGGATCGAGCGCGATTTGCATACTTCAGCGTCGACAGCGTTCGCAGTCGAGCAGGCGGTAGCGTCGAGAATCCAACGGCGAATGATCCGATCGGGGATGGCGACCGCTTTGTCGGTCTCGATGACCTTGCCCGTTTCTCCGATTATTTTCCGAGCGACCGGGTCCCAAGTCAGCGCGAAGTTCACTGCGCCAGAAGCTCCCTTTTTTCTGGTTGCACTGAAGGCGTACCAATCGACAATGCCGAAGACAGAACACCTGTCTGCGCAGAGCGCATGAACCGAATCTGGCCGCGCTGCGTAGATTCGTGTCGGCCATCGGTCCACGAAAGCACTTTTCTCTTTAAGTACATCCTCTCGCGAAAGATCTTTTCCGTAGTACTGGAGGCGGTCGGCATAGACGTTGCGAAGGAAGGCGGCCGCCTCGCTACTTGAGCCCGACCACACGATGATGTCCCAGGGAGTGGTGTAGCTTCGGCGTTCGCCGTGCCTTCCGGGCAGAGCCGGGACTGGATCAGCTTGCCGCAGCAGGCAGGCTGATGATTGGATCATCAGCTCATTGTGGCGATGGTCTCAAGGGTCATGTATCGGGAGCGCTGTACGGCCCATTCGTCATTCTGTTCGAGGAGCAACGCGCCGACGAGCCTGACGATGGCGTCCTCGTTTGGGAATATGCCGACAACCTCGGTTCGGCGCTTGATCTCGCCGTTCAGTCGCTCGATAGGGTTGGTGCTGTGCAGCTTCGTCCAGTGCTGACGGGGAAAGGTCATGTAGGCCAGCACGTCTTCTTCGGCACTGTCCATGAGGGTGGCAAGCTTCGGTACTTTCGGCCTGATCTGATCGGCGACATTGCGCCATTGCTGGCTGGCGGCCTCTGGTGTGTCCTGGGCAAAGGCCGTGGCGATGAAGGCGGAGACCACCCGTCGACCGCTCTTTCCGGCATGGGCGAGCGCATTGCGCATGAAGTGGACCCGGCATCGCTGCCAGGTCGCGGAGAGAACCTTCGAAACGGCGGCCTTGATGCCCTCATGCGCATCGGAGACGACCAGCTTGACGCCGCGCAAACCCCGCCGTGTCAGCTTGCGCAGGAACTCCGTCCAGATCGGCTCGGCCTCGGAGGTGCCGATCTCCATACCCAGGACCTCGCGCCGCCCATCGGTGTTGACGCCGACGGCGATAATGACGGCGACCGAGACGATGCGGCCACCGCGGCGGACCTTCAGATACGTGGCGTCGATCCACAGATAGGGCCAGTCGCCCTCGATGGGCCTTTCAAGGAAGGCCTTTACCTTGTCGTCGATCTCCTCACACAGGCGGGAAACCTGGCTTTTGGAGATGCCGCTCATGCCCATCGCCTTGACCAGATCGTCGACGGAGCGGGTCGAAACGCCTTGGATGTAAGCCTCTTGAATTACGGCGGTCAGAGCCTTCTCGGCCATGCGACGCGGCTCGAGAAAGCTCGGGAAATAGGTGCCGGTACGAAGCTTCGGGATACGCAGCTCCACGGTCCCGGCCCGTGTCTCCCAGTCGCGCTCGCGGTAGCCGTTGCGCTGGGTAAGCCGAAAGGCGTTCTTCTCGCCGTAGCTCGCGCCGGTCTTCGCACCGACCTCCAGCTCCATAAGCTTCTCGGCGGCAAACCCGATCATCTCGCGAAGCAAATCGGCGTCGGCGCTCTTCTCAACAAGCGAGCGCAGGTTCATCATCTCGTCGGTCATCGGTGGTCTTTCCATCAGGTTGGTCTTCGACAAACCGACCCTACCGGAAAAACACTGATGGCCACCGCTACCCTGCTACACCACTCCCTGGGACATCATCGACCACACCCGTTGGAACTCGTTGAACACTTCCACTGCCCCTGCTTGGTCAGTAGGCTGCGCGCCCTGCACTATATCCGTCCAGGTGCCTGAACCACTGGGCTGAGCCGTTACCAGCTGATAACCCGCCATATCTACAAGGTTCAATTCTTTCGATTGCCCAAGCTGCATCGACAGTGCTGCGTCCAGAAGCGAAGCGCTGACACCCATCGTGCTGAGGTAGTCTTTGATGGCGGCTGAAACTGAGGGATCGAGACGCCCCCCAGATTCCGCAGATGTGGCAAACGTCTCTACAGATATGCTGACGCTCTCGTCTTCGGCATAACGACTAGCGCCACCCATAAACGCCAAAAGGCAGGTCTCGAGACAAGGCGAGCCTTTGGTCTGGAGCGTTGGAAGGCCGGTCTTGCGAATTGCTTTGCCGAAAGCCATCGCGATTGATCGATCGCCACCCGCCGAATTAAATGCGATGTATTTGGCCGGGCTCGCTGTAAGTTCCAAGGCGACGCGTTGTGTATCATCGCCGGTCTCGAAGCTGCCCTCGACAAGGAGGATCGTCGTCCCATTCGTCGTGGAGAGATGGCGATAGGAAATCGCGGCTGTCGCTGCGCCCACCGGAGCCGAAGCAGCCAAAGCAATTGTCATAGCCGTATAAAGGAGACGCCGTTTCATTTGCGTGATGGCTTAGTTTGTCGCGATTCCCAGGGCCGACAGGACCTGCGGAGTGATGGTGCCGGTGACTTTGAGCCCGTACGTATCCTGCATTTTACTAAGTCCGCCCCTCGTCGCGGCATCGACCTGCCCTGTTATCGGGCCGCCGAAATAGCCAAAGGCAATCAGAGCGGTCTGGACCTGTATGACGATGCGGCGAAATTTGTCCGAGTTGCCTGGCAGCGTTTTCAGCGGCTGTGGCTGCGCGTTCGTCGGGGAGGACTGCGGCGAATAGGCGCCGCCAGTTGAAGTCGTGGCAGGTATGTTGGGAGTGGTCGGGGAACTTCTGATGACGGGACCTGGGTTGGGCGAATACTGCGGTGTCGGGTCGGGCAATGGATAAGCGGTGTCATAATCGCCCCGTGGGATGTAGCCACCTCCAGCTGAGGATGCGTGGCTCGCGTGACTGGCATGACTTGCGTGGCTCGAATGCGAGCTATGGCCCGCAAGGGTGTAGACCTGTTTAACCCGCAGCCGCTCGAACAGGGTGGTTACGGGCTTCTTTTCGGTAATGCCGGTGATCGGCGCTGCATCACTTTTCGACGGCATGAATCCGGCCGCGATCAACGACGGCACCAGGTAGATCTTGCGCTTCTTCATTGTGGTGAGAGTCCCCCAAACCCCTGATCAGCTTTATACCATTCAAAAAATCCACCACAAGTAGAGCGCAGCGAGCATCCGCTGCACTCTGCCAAAAATTTGTTCTTCCAATCTGAAATCGTGCTTGGCGCGAGATGCCGGTACTGCGGAGGGACAGTGCAAAGAGGGAAATTATAAAGAAGAGTATGGATACCGCGCCCCATCGCGAGGTTGATGGCTCTGCGCAGTTGGCCGAAATCCTGCGACGTATCCTTGAACGAATGCGACCAGTTCATTTTGCCGTAGCCGATATTCTCTAGCTGCATGATAGCCCAAACATCGATGAATGGCAGCCTGGTGGAGACATAGTTCGCAAGCTCAGGCAACGCGCCCCAGTTCTGCTGAAGGACAACTGTGCGAAGCTCGACGGCCGCCCCAATCCTCATCAGTGTCGCGAAGTTCAGCGACAGCGTTTCAAAGGCACCGGACTTTCCAACAATGCTGTCGTGAAGTTCGGCGCAAGGCGCATACAGTGGAATGCCCCACAACACGCGATCTCTTCCGATCTCATCAATCATCGTGCTGTCGCCTGGTTCGAAAAACTGGCCGTTGGTCAGAACATGGAATGAGATATCCGGCCGGGCTTTTGCGGCGGCCAGAAGAAATTGAAACAATCTTCGTTTGTGCAGCAGCGGTTCGCCGCCAGATATCGTGATCCGAGCGTTTTCCGGCGCTAAGGTGGCAGCGACTGTGAACTGGTCGAAGAGGTCGGCGTGATGTTTCTTTGGAGGCTGCGAGCACATGACGCAGAGCTGATCGCATTGCTCGGTGACTAGGAAGGTATTGTGTCTCGACCGTGATCGCACCAATCGATGCGCTGACTTTCGCCCAGGAACTAGAAGCAGCACGTCACCATTGAGATCAGTTTCGGCACCGCAGTGGACGCGAAGCGAGTAGCCTGCGAGATCGAAGGTTTGACTTTCCTGATCTTTGTCGATCAGGAGGGCATCATATTCACCATCCACCCCGTCCGTGCGCAAGCGAACGATAATTGGATTGTCGATTGGAACGTCATCGATCTTGAGCCGCAGATCGATCATGTGTGTACCGGCGCCAGTGACGGATCGAATTCTGGAATTCCGGCCCACACGGCGAGGCTCTTTTGGACTTTCTCGTCGTCCGAATAGAGCAGCGCGAAGATCTTGTCGAAGATTGCGGTATGACGCCGACAGAAGGCTGTGTCCGCCTTCGGCAGATCGATGCGCCCGTAACGCGATAGATCGTCAACAACGTCCGCACCACATGCGGCTTGGTATGGACAATGGATGCAGTCGGGATGGAATGAATTGGAAGACTCTTCGTTGAGTACGTCTAGCTTGGACTGATCGATGCCATCCCAAAGATTGCCAATGCTAAGATCGACCTGTCCGACCCTCGTGACCATCCTGGCTTCATCCGTCGGATAGAAGGTGCCGTCGTAGTCAATAACGATGTAGTCTCGCCCGAGAATATTCGGATTACGAAGGTCGACGTGCTGATTGTGGCCGCCACGCAGAACCCGGCGCAGACAGTGGGTGAAATAGAACTCCTCGACCGGCTGCGCAGCCGTCCAATTGTGCTCGATCAGAGCGTCGATAAAATCGGCATGATAAGTGTTCCATTCGTCTTCGAGACCGGTGGTCTGAAATCGTTTTCGAGCAAATCCCTGATGGTTCACGGGTCGAAGGAAAATGGAGCGAAATCCGAACCGACCAAACGTATCAATGATCTCGGGAGCGCTCGGCAAATTGTTGATGTCCAGCGTCGGGAGAGCCGAGACCTTTCCCTGGCCCAAGCGCTCGATGGCATAGCTGAGGTTCGATACAAATTGCTGTGTATCGTGGGCATTTACGGTTCGTTGTCGCTCGTGCGTCGAGAGTTCGCCGTCGAGTGACGTACTCACGAGGACGTCCGGGGCATCCAGAAAATCCCAAGCTTCTTCCGAGACCGATTGCAAATTGGTGCATACCGTAAAGGAAACTTCTTGGAACTTGCGGCGAGCGAAAGCGCGAACCTTCTCCAATAAGTCTAATCGGAGCAGTGGCTCGCCACCCTGGAACTCGATTTTGACGCTCGCGGAAGTCATGGCGTCGAGAAATCGGAGAACGCGCTCAAGCGTCTCATCCGTCCAATCAAAGCCTAAAGTGCTCTCGTTCACCCGAGACACCTGACAGTAGGCACACGCCAAATTGCAACGGAGGGTCGGAACCAGAATGACGTAATTCAGCTCTTGAGGCCGATGCAATCGTTGGGCCCATCGGTAGGCAAATCCCATATAGGCCGAGTCGCCTATCTCATTGAACGCATGACCATTCGCTTCAAGAAAATCCCTATCCACGGCTATTAGCTTTCCGGTCGCATAGCGATTGAGAAAGCGGGCATCGGCTTTGAAGTAACCGCCCGCATCATCCGCAAAAAGATAGCCGGCCCCGAACGGTTTGAATTTAAGGGGAAATACGGTCATCGCCCGAGGACACCGTCGAGGAGAGCACGCCTAAGCGGAAGTGTCTCGGCATAGATTTTCTCCCGATACAGACAATGGTGAAATTCTCGAACCAACAGATCGACCGAAACTGCGCCGTCGTCCAACAGGCTGATCGTCTGAGATATTTCGATTTCTGTACCTGGATGCAACGCACTGAACCGAACAATAGCCACTGCGAGATATGGACGGAATGTCGGATCGAGCTCGATCGCACTGCGGCGAGTCTTCTTTGGGGACAAGGTGCGAGAGTTTTGCGGTTTCACGTCAGTGCAGCGTCCCCATTCCGTATGATTGAGATTGTAGCAATGCTGGCATTTAAACACCATAGGATTGCGCTGAGCTTTCGCTTTCAAGCTCCTAGCTCACTACGTCCCAAACCAACGTGTCCATCCCGACCAGGCTTTCAATTACCACATTTCATTCCAGTGAGTGCTTTCATGATTTGCCCTCTTGCTGAAGCAGGAATCGCTCGTGATTCCTTGTCTGGCACCGAATCGCAGAGGAGCGGTGCCATGGAGGCGTGGTTTGATTACGAGCTTGCCGATTACGGCGAACACTTTGCCGATGTGAATCCTTCTCGTTCGCAATATTCGAAATGCCGTTGACGCCTCACAAAGGAAGGGCCGCCTCAAAGGGGCGATATGGCGGCCCAAAGGTGACTGCGCCTGCAGCCACTTTGGCGAATGAAAGGAAAATTCGCCTAAGCCATAGTAGAATTTCAATTTTGATACTGCAACGCTCACTTTTAAATAATTGCATTATGACATTCTCACCAGCGGATGAGTGCTCCCCTCTCGCTTCGCGTTGGGCATCATCCGGTGCCGAACTGTACCATGCGTGTTGGCTGCTGCGAAATGATATACCTGCCGACAGCTGACGTCGAGCCGCGGACAATCGGGACTTCGGCGCTATTGAGGAACGGCGCTGCGCCGACAGCCACACGGCGATTGCGGCAAAACTATCGGATGAAACATGAGCATCCAAGCGCAACAGTAAAAATTCCGAATGGCCATGCAAGCACCAGCGCGGCACTGATCCATTCGCGTTCGGAAGTCGGTTGATGTTCGTTGTCGTTCGCTGCTCTCATCCTGTCTTTCCCCGTTAGGAGACCAGCATAGCCAGCATTTTAGCTTTGTCTCATCAAAGATGTTTTCGCCGCGTAACGCACGATCATGTTAAGGACCATCACACGGTTATTGCGCAGCCTTGTTTCCGCTGGCACCCGCTTTCAGGACCCTATGCATACTTGAATCCATCGCCTGTCCAGTTTCTTTCGCGTCCTTCGCCATTCCTTTTGCAGTGTTTGCGCAAGACGACAGGGTGAGAAGCACCGAGATTGCGGTGGCGAGCGAGATTTTGAGCATCAGAAATCCCCTGTTTACATTCGCCCAATAACGGCGGCGCGATAATTTAGTTCCCCGACGCATGACCACCGAAAAATCCAAACTTACCCACCGTGCATAGTTCGATTGGTTTTGTGCTACACTGGCGGCAGACCGATCGAAAGTCATCTTGATTTTTTGCTAAGTTATGGGTGTTTGCACCAGTCATTCTCGAACCTCAAACGTGGAAACCACGGTCTCCAGGTCTACTCTGGCAGAATTACTACACGTGGACTTATCAATTGCATCGGAACTTTCGGTGACCTCGTCGAGTCATCTCGATGAGCTCGATCTCCACCTTCAGGCCTGAAGCGAGAGCCTCACGCACAGCCGAATTGAAGCCGCGCATAGCCTCGGCGACGCGATCTGCGGCAAGCTCTTGCTCTTGGGTCATCATGCTTATGGTTCCCACCTTCGACGAACTTCCGGTTTATCAAGTAGTGTGGCAAGCGCCAACCGTTACGATCGATGAAGCTTTGTGCAAGCATCGCTAAGCTGACTTGGGAAATGGCTTCTAGTGGACCCCTCGCCGTGCCAGGCAGGCACGCTCATGGAAACCGTTCGTTTGGAAGCCTCCTCTGGAATGATCTTCTCACCCGACAAAGCAGGGCGAGAGGCAACTCAGCCCCACTCTCGCCTCACGAAGGTGTCGATCTCTTTCGTCCTGAACTTGATCATGTTCTCGTCCCACCGTTCTTTGGCCTCGATATCCTGGCCGACAAGCGTAGTCGCCGTTAACCCCGACGTTAGATATTTCTCTGCCTTCACCGGCGGCGGCGCGTCTCTAAGCGAGGAATTTAGCCCAGGAGTTAGCATCGTTAGATTCCCGATATTGTGAACGTACGGCACGCCACTGCTCTGCGGCAAGATATGCTCGATGGACTTCGACGGCTCTTCAAGCCAAATCTTGTTCCACTGAGATTGATTGTGAGCGCTACGAACAGCCCACTGCTTTCGGCGTTGACTGGATTGCAATGGCGCTTTCTTTTAGAACTTCTGCTTTGCCCGCTTCGGCATAAAGTAGGTTCGGATATTGACGATTGCTTCGGCGACGTCAGCAACATCCTGGCGGGTGGCTTTCCGTTTTGTCTCGCCAAGCTTGCGGATGGGCGCGATGATATCGCCAGTGACGGCATGACCTCGAAGGACCGGTTGCCAAAGCCTCGGCGCGTATCCTGTTCCCAGCAGAAAGCAGAGATCCCAATCGAATGGATCAAAGGTCTGATCATCGATCTTGGTGAACTTCGGCCGGTGGTCTTTCGGTGTTTCGGAGAGACTTGCCGAGATACGGTTATACTCTGCAACGATCGTCTGCACGGCCCGATGTTCGATTGTTTCCATCGGCAGGTTGAGGGCATCCGGACCAGTCAGTTCCGGTATCCATTTGCGCGGGTCGATGAACTTCGGGCCAATGATGAGAGCCGTAAGATAACCATCGAGACCGCTCATTGACCAGATTGGCGATGCCGGACGACGTCCTCTGATAAAGGCTTCGAACACCTCGTCATCGAGCTTCGGCCGTGCCGTCGTCCCCTGGCTGTTCGGTGTCATGCCGCCCGTCGCTCCTGCTGTGTCATTGCTTCACGCTCAGCCTTCCAGGCCCAAGGCAGGAGACTTTCCATTTCGTTGGCTTTCACTTTGCCGGAGATGATGCGCTCCAGCACATCGGCAAGCCAGATCTCGGGGTCCACGCCGTTAAGTCTTGCCGTGTTGACGAGTGATGCGAGGACAGCGAAAGACTTTCCACCCCGCTCGTTGCCCACGAATAAGGAGTTCTTTCTCGTCAGAGCCACGGATTTCATTGAACGCTCGACGACATTGGAGTCTACCTCAACCCGGCCGTCGTCGAGGAAGGCTGCCAGCCCCCTCCAGTGGTTGAGCGTGTAAGTGACGGCTTTGCCAAGCGCTGATTTCGACGACACCTCGTCGCTCAATTCGGTGAGATGGACTTTCAGTTCTCTCATGACAGGAGCTGCCTCGTGGCGCCTCACTACGAGCCGGGTATCGGCACTTTCGCCCCGCAGTCTCGCTTCAATGCGATAGATTTCGGCAATCCTGGCAAGGATCGACAAAGCCTCCGAAGAGCCGGTCAGCTTGACGACATCGACGAACTTGCGTCGCGCGTGCGCAAGGCAGAAGGCCAGCCGTATGGGGGCGATATTGCTCTTGCCCCGACGTTTGACCATGGTTTTATAGGCTTGGTATCCATCGACTTGCAGCACGCCGGCGAATGATGACAATTGTCCCTCGATCTCGCGAGCGCTGCGGCTTTCGGCAAAAATGTAGGCCACGGCCGGCGGCGCCGGGCCATTCCAGGGGCGGTCGTCAACCGCTTGTGCCCATAACTGGCAGACCTTGGTTCGTTTACGGCCCGGATCGAGCCGCGGAAGTGGCGTCTCGTCACAGAACACCCTCGGCTGCGAGCGGATGAAGGCGGTGAGCGCATCATAGAGAAGCTCCAGCCACCAGGCGATCCGAGTGACCCAGGCGCCGAGCGTGCCGCGATCGATGATGACGCCGCAGGAGCCAAACATCTGGGCTTGGCGATGAAGCGGGAGATGCCAGGCAAACTTCGAAACGGCGACATGGGCTGCAAACGCCGTGGTTACCATGCCGCCGTCCATCACACGCGCCGGCGCGGGCGCTTGCACAATGACGCTTTCGCAGGCCCGGCAGGCATAGCGCGGCCTGACCGTCCGTTTCACCCGGATAACCGCAGGCACGATGTCGAGCGCCTCGCTGACATCAGTGCCGATGCAATGCAGTTCGAACGAACAGCAGGGACAAGTCTTGCTCTCCGGCTCGATGATCTCGTCATAACGCGGAAGGTGCTTGGGCAAGCGGCCGATATTGCGGGCTGGCGACCGCCCTGCCTGCGTTATATCTTCACCGACCGGCGCGACATCATCATTGGCAGCAACGGGGATGTCGCTCACATCGCCAAGGTCGAGCATTGCCTGCGTTGGATCGATGATCGTCATCTTCTCCGATTTCGTCCCGAAGAGCTGGCGCTCAAGGAAGGCCACGCGCGCCTTAAGGTCGGCATTCTCTTCGTCGAGCGAGAGAATGATCCGGGTCAATTGCGCAGCATCCTGGGGCAAGGGATCGGGTCGAAGCGGCATGACAGACCCTACCATATGAGCCTGAATCTTCAAGCAAATCCAATAGGATCAGCCGGCTTTTGAGGGCCTCTTCACCGCGTTTCGTTTGACGCGCGTCCAGTCAATGCCGGCCAGCAAAAGCGAGAACTCCTGGGCACTCATCTGCATCGCGCCATCGCGGATCGGTGGCCAAACGAACTTGCCAGCCTCCAGCCACTTCGTCGCCAAAATCATGCCTGATCCATCCCAGTAAATGCAGCGAAGTCGATCCAGACGCTTGGCGCGGAACACGAACACGTCGCCACAATAGGGATCGGCCGCAAGAGCTGACGCCACCAAGGCCACAAGCCCATTCATGCCGCGCCGGAAGTCGACAGGTTGCGTCGCAACCATGATCTTCACGCCACTTGGCGAAACTCCGATCACCGGCGCCCTCGCAACGCCGCCACCATCGCTTGTGCCAGCTCAGGCGCTACCGAGCCGATAACCGTCATGCGCGCGCCAGCAAGCTCGATCTCAATCCGACCTGCGGCGAAGTGGGCAAAATCCGACGGCGAGCTCTCGGGAGACGTTCGATCGCCAACCACCGTCACCGGCACGAACATCGTCTGCTGCACGCCGGCCTTCGCGGTTCGTTGAGAGGTCAGCCCAGCTTCCCGACGCCAAACGTTCAGCAAGCCGCGATTGACGCCCCAGCGCCGGGCGACGGCCGAGACGTTCACGTCGGGTTCCGCGCTTTCCGCAAGGATCCGCGCCTTCTCCTCATCAGTCCAATTCCGCCGCTGGCGCCGACCAGTGATCACCTCGATCCGACGATACTTTTCCTGATGCCTGGCTTCATGCATGCCTTCATCCATGACTTCAAGCATGGCATCAACGCGATCTCCAACCATTCCATTCCGCTCCTATCGATGAAGAAGCTATCTCGCGGCCTCAATCTCAAAAGAAAAGGTGGGGTGTTCGTCGCGCTCACGATTGATTGAAGTTCGTGCCGGCTGACGCAGCAAGGTACTCGTCATAACGAAAGAGAATATAGCGAACCTCTTCCGCCCAACCTTCATATGAATTTTCCCAATAGTCGGGCCTGTTCAGTACGTCCGCGATAGCATAGTCCTTCCCGAGAGCAATCAGCCGCTTCTCGATCTCCATCGCATCTAGGCCACTGGCAAAAATCGAATAACCAAGTCGCACATATTCGCCGACCTTGTAGCGAGTATCCGCCTGAGCAAGCCCGAAAATTCGGAAAGTCACTCGCTCCCAAGCAGCCAACAGCCGTTCGCGGGACGCACCGTCAAATTGACGTATAAGTATCGCCGTCGCTACAAAACGAGCGTGAGCAATCTTCGTCACGGCCCGGAGGCGAACGTTGTCGTCGAGTTCTTTAACCGCCTCGACAACGCGCTTCAATGCTTCGCCGCTCGCCATTATCGTCTTAAGCTTCGTGCCTGCAGTTTCTGTTAGCACAGCGGCCGCATCTTCTTGCGATATGACACGATTAGGTTGCGCCTTCAGAGCCCAGGTGCCTGCGAACCTGAGAGCCTCGTCGCCGAGGTTTCCCCTCTGGCCGAGCGTCCGATATATATCGCCCCATAACCGTTGCATTTCCCGAACTGATTCAGCCCGGGTACCCGTCTCAACGTGCTCAAACAACAGCGCCATGAGTTGGCTTTTGAGCTTATCAATCCATTTGACATCGAGACCACGACTATTCAGAACCTCGAAGACCCTATAGACAGTCGCCTCATCCGCTATCTCATGATAGACAAACGACAACTTGTTGCGGATGATATCCACAAGCTCGATCAAGTCGCCCTCAGCTCTCCATCTTTCGACGAAAGCTTCACACTCCTTGGCAGCTTCCAGGATGTTAAGGTCGGCTGCCGTGCGAGACTCGCTGGTTTTGATCTCCCCTGATAAAATATAATGAGTGAAAACGCTGCTGCTGTCATGATTGGTCTGCAAAAGCAACAGGGTGCGCTCGTCGTCCTTGACCAGCAATTCAGCGATGTCCCGGCGCGTTCGGCTTTCAAGTGCTAGGCCCTTTTCGCTTGCCTTTAAGAGGATAACCAACGTGGTGAGGCGCTGCTGGCCGTCAACTATATCGACCGTTTTAAATTCGTCAGCATTGATCTTGCGTGTGTCACGTCCCAGCGCCACCACCGTGGCCATGAAATGCTCGCGTCCAGAACGCTTGATATCGAGCACATCGCCAAAGAGGTCCGCTCGTTGACGGCTCCCCCATGCATATGCGCGTTGATACTCAGGAATACGGAATAGCCGACCAGAAAAAAGTGAAACCGACTTCAAATGCATTGGACTGAGTTGCACGTTGAATCTCCCTGACGTTGTATTTTCTCGCAACTTAAAGGTTAAACCATATTTGCCTGGTCGCCCCCGCGAGTATGCGCGACATAATTGGAAATTGCGCTTTGCTGTCTGAAATCGGCAGTTGTTATGTGAGTCCGATTGCCTGTGACACCGATATCGAATGACGAGGTCGCGTCGCTCCGGCCAGGCGGCTAAGCCTTATGAGCATGCCGCTTGGGTAATCTTTTATGGGAAGAGAGATATTCAAATTTCTCGTACCGCTTTCTCCGGAATGCCATCAATTTACCCTCTCTTCCGAGGACGCTCACTTCTGCGAGACATAGGGAACTGTCGGATAAGACTTGCGGACCGCTCCCGTCGGTCGCTCAATCAGAATGGTTGTTCGCGAAGGACATCCGTCTGTGCTCAGCCTTAGGAGTTCCTGATCCAACTGCTTGTCAGCCGATGTGTAGCGATGATGAAGCCTGCGATAGTCGGTCCACGTCGGAGTTCGATATGTCTCTATCCACCGCGATGTCTGCTCAACGTCGCGGGTGAGTGTCCAATGACGAGCACCAACGCGGCTTTGGGCGTGCCGCCGTTCACGCATGATCTCAAGGAACAAATCGATGTTCTGCTCGGGTATGGAGTATTCAGTGATAATCAGGATGGGGCCGCTTCTCGGCTTTAGATCGAGCGCGACCGTCGGCGCGTTGAAGTTTCCAGATGGTTCAAGCTCCGATTCAAAACGGTTGCTGATCGGCAACTTCAATCCGAGCGCCGCCACCATCAATATGGCGCCCGTTGAGCAGCCAAATGCGACCGAGAGTGAGTGGCTCTGTGCAACCGTCCCCCAAAGCCAGCTGCCGGCTGCAATACCTCCATTCGTCAACGCGCTGTAAATGGAGATGGTCCGGCCCGTGATCCAGCGCGGACTGGCCAGTTGGACGTTTACACCAAGCCCCGACCAGGCGGTAACCCACCCGGCGCCGCCGAAGGCGAGTGCGATCGTTGCAAAGGTAAGGGATGAGGTCAAGGTGAGCAAAAACGAACACGTTGCCAATGCTATGCAGGCAAGCGTAATCAGCATCTCTTGCGTGAGCATCTGCCTGAGCCAATGGTTTGAGATCCCGCCAAGAAAGGCGCCTGCCCCGAAACCACCCATGAGAACGCCAAATCCGACTGCATCGGTATGCAACTGATCGCGGGCTACCAGTGGCAGTAGCGCCAAGACGGACGTGCTTGCCAAACCGAACAACGCGCCTCGGGCGATGGTAGCCTTGATTTCTGACGACATAGCGGTGAAGCGCAAGCCATCATAGATAGCCGTGAACATCGCCTCACGCGGCAAGGATGAGGAAAGCGTTTTCCATTTATTTTGCCACAGGGCGATCAGCGGAACTGCAAAACCAAATGTCGCAATCCCAAAGGCAAAAAGAGGCCCCGCTGAGGCAACGACGATCCCTCCCAGTGCGGGACCGACACTGCGAACGGTATTGAACCCGACAGAAATAAGCGTGACCGCTGCCGGCAGGTGGGGCCGTTCGACGATATCGCCGACGGATGCCTGCCAGGCGGGATCGTGGAGAGCAATGCCGCAGCCAGCCAGAAAGCTGAAACCAAGAATGATCCAGGGCTCAGTTACGCCGAAAGAAATGGAAAGCGTGAGCATGGCGGATGCGGCCATCATAAGGCTTCGGCCAATGATCATCACCATACGCCGACTAAAGTTGTCAGCGATCGCACCGACGAAAATGGCCAGAAAGAACGCAGGTGAGGTTGATGAGGCCTGGACCAATGCAACCATCACATCCGAGGTCGAGATAGTTGCCATCAGCCAACTGATCGCAACCGCTTGTATTAACCAGCCGAGACTGGAGAACTGATTGGCGATCCAGATTGCGCGAAACGTAGGATTCGTCAGCGGCGCCGACAACGTTGATGATGCAGTACTATCTTTCGACGACATTCGCGATTTGTCTCGTGTTAGCCATCACGCCGACCAATAGTCGGCCAGTTGGTTGCGGTTCACCCCAGCGCTCAGGATGTCTATCCGTTGCATCCGGGTTGCACATCAGCTGTAGTTTAGCCCCGCATCTATCTGTTGAACTGCTGAATCCAGCCCCCTTTTCAGCACAAAGGGCTTCGCCTGACGTCGACAATAGAGTCTGCAGCCTTTCGAAGCATTTCATCGAAATCTTTCTTTATGCGATTGCTTTGTATTGCCGTTGCTCACCCGGCAATGGTGTGGGCCATATTACCGGTTCGGTTTTGTAAAAGGGCGGCGTATCAAAGCACCACCATGCAGGAAAGCTGCATTAATCGATAGCTTGACGACGCTGCTTGGCGGGAAGCTCTTGGGCTAAGAGAGCGTCATTTAGGAGTGATATGCCACGATCCCCGATTGAACGGCGGCGCCAATCCGAAGTCGTTCAATTGGCGCCAGTACAACACTGCAGAAGACGGCGCACGAGGTGCTCGGCGAACTCGGCATCAAGGACGATCCGCTGCTCGACATCGCGATCGAACTGGAGCGTATCGCGCTGACCGATGACTATTTCATCGAGAAGAAGCTTTACCCGAATGTCGACTTCTATTCCGGCATCACGCTGAAGGCTCTCGGCTTCCCCACGACCATGTTCACGGTGCAGTTTGCGCTTGCCCGCACCGTCGGCTGGATCGCCCAGTGGAACCAGATGATCGAAGATCCGGAACAGCGTATCGGCCGCCCGCGCCAGCTCTATACCGGCAAACCGCAGCGCGAATACGTTCCGGTTTCCAAGCGCTGAACGACATCCGTGACGCAACGAAAGCCCGGCTGCCCAATGGTGGGCCGCGATCTAGCGCGTGCCGAATGCAAAAGCCGCCGAACAGGCCCAATGTGCCTGACGAATCTTGCTTCAATTGCCAAGGCGCCTAGCGCCGGCATGCCAAGACGTTGAAAGCGACCGTTCTGCTCGTTGAACTCAGCGACTTCGCGGACGTCAATCGTATCTATGCTGCCCCCTCTAGACCCCCTACCCCTGCTGGCGGTGGAAGGCGTTGGCGAAAGGTGCAAAGGCATTGATCGCCCTCAGTCAAGCTGCCCGCCGCCTGCACCGCAACGATCATGAACAACCATTGCTCCGGCGTACCCGTTCGGCATAAACGTTCAGAAGAACAAGGCCAAAGACGTTGACGATCGGAAGAGGAAAAACGGGGATGACGCTCACTGCTGCATTAACGAGGCATCTGAAAAATCCGGAGCAATTCCTCCACCTAACCTCCGAGCCCAGCACGCACGCGGCTGCATCCATGAAGCGCTTTGCGGTCTTTAACCCGTCCACCGGTGATCTGCTGGCCGAAGTGCCGGATATGAGCGCTGAAGAGGTTTCCGTCGCCATTGAAAGGCGCATGCTGCCCAAGCGCGTTGGGCGGGACTTACCGCCCGGGAGCGTTCGGACATACTGTGGAACTGGCACCGGCTGATCCTTGAACATAGCGACGATCTTGCCGTCATTTTGACGGCCGAGATGGGAAAGCCACTGGGAGAGGCGAAGTCGGAAGTCTTACACGCGGCGGCATATCTTCAATGGTACGCCGAAGAGGCTAACCGCATTTACGGCGAGACTATTTCGGCCCCCTCCAATGACAGACGCATGCTGGTGATCAAACAACCAATTGGTGTTGTCGGCGCCATTACCCCTTGGAACTTCCCGGCCTCGATGGTAGCGCGCAAGATTTCGCCGGCGCTTGCCGCTGGCTGCGCCGTTGTCTTGAAGCCAGCTGAGCAAACGCCTCTCGTTGCCGGGGCCATGTTCGCCCTCGCGCGTGCAGCTGGTTTCCCGGAGGGCGTTCTCAATCTGGTCTATGCGTCAGAGGGTGACGCTATCGGTCGTGAATTGTGTTCCAATTCCAAGGTGCGAAAGATCAGTTTCACCGGATCGACCGAAGTCGGCCGGTTGCTGATGCGCCAGTGCTCCGACCAGATCAAGCGCATCAGCTTCGAACTCGGCGGGAATGCCCCTTTCATCGTCTTCGACGACGCCGATATCGACGCCGCCGTCGATGGCGCGATCCAAGCCAAATTTCGCAATGCTGGCCAGACCTGCGTGTCTGCCAATCGGCTGTACGTCCAAAAACGCGTCTATGACGAATTTGCTGAAAAGTTCACCGCGCACGCGCGCAGACTTCGCGTTGGCGACGGTTTTGAACTGGACACCGCGATCGGGCCTCTAATCGACAATCATGCTCTGACAAAGATCGAAGCGCATGTCGATGACGCTGTAAAAAAAGGAGCAATAGTGCGATGTGGTGGGCGCCGGATCGGCACGTCCGGAACATTCTTCGAGCCGACTGTGATTACAAATGTCGTCAGCTCAATGCGCATTGCCCAGGAAGAGACTTTCGGTCCTCTGGCGCCAATCATCCGTTTCGAAGACCCGGAGCAAGTCGTGCGAGAGGCCAATGATACGATCTACGGCCTCGCCGCCTATTTCTACGCTTCGAACCTCAAGCGGGTCTGGCGTGTGGCCGAGGCGCTCGAATACGGGATGGTGGGCATCAACACCGGCCGCATGTCGTCGGAGGCTGCACCCTTCGGAGGGATAAAGCAGTCAGGCATTGGACGTGAAGGGTCTCGCCACGGCCTCGAGGACTATCTTGAAATGAAGTACCTTTGCCTGGGTGGCCTCTAACGCGGGTTACGACCTCCTGCGATTTGACGATGTTGAAACCGGCCTCTCGGAAAAAAGACGCTGCCGTCGAACATGTTCGGCGGCAGCGAAGTCGCTTAAGAAGCGAATTCAAAGCCCAAGCCACTGATCGCGGAAGCGAAGCCCTTGTCCTACGTGTAGTCAGACACCTATCGCTTCATAGGCGTCGGCAATCTGTCGGATAGATGCGACATAGGCGGCGGTTCGGTAGTCACCGAGTTCCGGTTGCTGCTCCATCAGGTCGGCGATGCGCCCCCAGGTGCTGCGCATGACGTCTTCCAGTCCAGAACGGACGAGATCGATTTCCCCCCCGCCTTCGAGAAACTCCTCGAGCATGTCCGCCGGAAAATCCTTGCCAGTCATACGTTCGAGTGCCGTGGCGATCGTCTGGTTGCGCCGCTCGCGCCGGCGCCGTTCCATCAGGCCGAAGGGAATATGCGTCAGGTTCTTCACCCACTCGAAGTAGCTGACGACCACGCCGCCGGCATTGACGTAAAGGTCGGGAAGGATGGTGATCCCACGGGCGCGGAGAACCTTGTCAGCCTCGAAGGTCACCGGGCCGTTGGCAGCTTCGACGACGAGATTTGCCTTGATGCAATCTGCATTCCCCGCATGGATGGCATTTTCCATCGCCGCTGGAATAAGAACGGCGCATGGCTGCTCGATGCCCGCCATATTGCCGGGAAACGATGTGGCACCTTCAAAGCCAAGGATGCTGCCCGTTTTGATCTGATGCTGCTTCAGCGCCTCGATCACCAGGCCGTCGGCGCTGGCGACATAACCATCACGTTCTGCAACGACGGTCACCCGGGCACCATCCTCTTCGGACAGGAATTTTGCGGCATGGTAACCGACGTTGCCAAACCCCTGAACGATGACCGCAGCACCCTTCAGGTCACGCTTGCCGTTCAATCCGGAGGTTCGAGGATCGCGGAGATAGCTTTGGATGGCGAATTGAACGCCCCTACCCGTTGCTTCCGTCCGGCCGGCAATTCCGCCCTTCGACAGCGGCTTGCCCGTGACGCAAGCGCGCGCAACGATCACATCGGTCGGATTGGCGCGACGAAACTCATCCATCATCCAGGCCATTTCCCGCTCGCCCGTGCCGATGTCGGGCGCCGGCACGTTGACGCCGGGACCGATCAGTCCGCGTTTGTTGAGCTCCTGGGTGAAGCGGCGGGTGATGCGCTCGAGCTCCTGGGGCGTCCATTCGCGCGGGTCGATCTTCAGGGCGCCCTTCGAGCCGCCGAATGGAACATCGACCAGCGAGCATTTGAGCGTCATCAGCGCTGCCAGCGCTTCAACCTCCTCAGCATCGGCATTCGATGCATAGCGTATGCCGCCCTTCACCGGTTCGCAGTGCTCGCTGTGGACCGATCGCCAGCCGATGAAACTGTACATGCGGCCGCGCAGGCGAACACCGAAACGAACAGTGTAGGTCGAGTTGCAGTGCATGATCCGTTCCGACAGCCCTTCCGGCAAATCAAGGAACGTCATCGCATGGCGGAAGTTCTGGTCAACGCTATCCAGAAAGCCTGCGGAGCTCGTTTCTCCGAGGTGTACTTCGCGTTGAGGTATTGCATTCACTTGGGGTTCCTCCTTGGTCGGCAGTTGGGGCCACAGCTGTCTCAGCTCAACAGAACTCGATGGTCGGCATTGCGCACGAGCAGGGCGTAAATCAGCGTGAACAGCCGGCGCGCGGTGTTGTTGTCGATGGTCACTTTCGTTGACAACCGGGCTCGAAGCAGCTCGGCAGCCTCGTTGTGGACGCCGCGTCGGCCCATATCGATAGCCTCAAGCCGCGAAGGTCCAGGGTGGCGGATGGCGTCGTAGTAGCTCTCGCAGATGCGGGCGTAGTCTCTAAGCAGCCGGCGGAAGGGCGTGAGCGACAGATAGTGACTGATGACATGCTCGCCCTGATCATTAGCGACATAAAACGCCAGGCGCCCGTCGACGGCTTCGATCCTGAGACGATAGGGGCCGCCGTCGTGACCGACCGGAATGAATGTATTGCATTCCAAAAGGTCGATGACCGCGAGCGCCTGCTCCCGCTCAATTCTCGCATCCCGGCCACGGAACGATCGGTCGAGCGATACATCGCAGAGACGGTATTCGGCCGAGGTCATGACGCTGTCCTCCCTCACATCTCTTCCACGCACATGGCGACATCAATGCCGCCGCCGATGCAGAGCGTCGCCAGCCCCTTGGAAACGCCGCGGCGCCTCAGCTCGAAGAGCAGCGTATTGAGAACGCGCACACCGGAAGCGCCGCGTTCGCGCGCCGGCGTATTACCGAAAGCTCCGTCGAAGGATCCGACCGCCGTGCGGGCCGCGTTGGCGATGACGATCGATGGGATGCTCATGGTGGTCTCCTCTATGGTTTTGCGAAGCCGGCAGAGACCGGCTCCAGCGTCTCGGCAATAAGCCGCAGGCCTAGTTGACGATAGTCGCCTCGGTGGCGCTGCGGATCTCGCCGTCTGTCACGCCCTCGGCAAGCTCGACCAGCCTCAGTCCGCCATCGACGACGTCGAGCACACCAAGATTGGTGATGATCCGATCGACGACGCTCTTTCCGGTCAGCGGCAAGGTGCAGGCATTCAGCACCTTGGATTCGCCGGCCTTGTTGGTGTGGTCCATGACGACGACCACCCGCTTGACGCCGGCAACCAGATCCATCGCACCGCCCATGCCCTTGACGAGCTTGCCGGGGATCATCCAGTTGGCGAGGTCACCGTTCTCGGCCACTTCCATGGCGCCGAGGATTGCCATAGCGATCTTGCCGCCGCGGATCATCGCAAAGCTCTGCGCGGAGTCGAAGAAGGCCGAATGCGACAGCGCCGTCACCGTCTGCTTGCCTGCATTGATGAGATCGGCATCGATCTCGCTTTCGGTCGGAAAGGGACCGATGCCGAGCAGGCCGTTCTCCGACTGGAGCGTCACATGGACGCCTTCGGGGATATAGTTGGCGACAAGCGTCGGAATGCCGATGCCGAGATTGACGTAAGTGCCATCTTCGAGTTCGCGAGCCGCACGAGCCGCCATTTGGTTTCTGTCCCAGGCCATGTATCTTCCCCTGCCCTTCAAGCCACCGCGCGCGTTGTGCGCTGTTCGATGCGTTTCTCATGCTGACCCTGGATCAGACGATGCACGTAGATTCCCGGCACGTGGATATGGTCGGGATCGAGGCTGCCGACCGGTACGATCTCCTCGACTTCGGCGACGCAGATCTTGCCGCAGGTCGCGGCCGGCGGATTGAAGTTGCGGGCGGTCTTGCGGAAGACGAGATTGCCCGATGTGTCCGACTTCCATGCCTTGACGATCGAGAGGTCCGCGACGATCCCGGTCTCGAGAACATATGCCTCGCCGTTGAAGGACTTCGTCTCCTTGCCCTCGGCAACGACGGTACCGACCCCGGTCTTCGTATAGAACCCGGCAATGCCGGCGCCACCGGCACGCATCCGCTCGGCGAGCGTTCCCTGCGGGTTGAACTCCAGGTCCAGTTCGCCGCTGAGGTACTGGCGCATGAACTCGGCGTTCTCGCCGACATAGGACGAGATCATCTTCTTGATCTGCTTCGTCTTCAGCAGCACGCCGAGACCGAAGTCGTCAACACCGCAATTGTTGGAGGCGATCGTCAGATCCTTGGTACCCGCCTCACGGATGGCACCGATCAGCAGTTCCGGAATACCGCAAAGACCGAAGCCACCCGCCGCAATGAACATGCCGTCGAACAGCAAGCCATCAAGCGCCAACGTCGGATTCTCGCAAATTTTGTTCATACTGCCCCCATCAGGTTCGTCGATCGCGACGCCGAGGCGCCTCGAAATTCAGTTCATTAGTTTCCGAACGCCGCAGCGGTTCCGAACCGCTGCGGTCGACCTCGATCACCCTCGATTGATGCAAACCACCTTCGGCTGGGTCATCTCTTCATAGGCGAAGTGCACGCCTTCTCGGCCCATGCCGCCGTATTTGAAGCCACCGAACGGCATGGCGTCGGAGCGATAGTCCGAGGAGTCATTGATCATCACGCCACCGGCCTCGATCCTGCTCGCCGCCTCCAGCGCCACGGACAGATTGCTGGTGAAGATGCCGGCGTGAAGGCTATATTCCGGCGCGTTGGCCAGATCGATGGCCTCATCGAGCGTCTCGAACGGTGCAAGCATGACCACAGGGGCGAACACTTCCTCGTGCCAAAGGGGGCAGGTTGTCGGGGTACCTTCCAGCACCGTCGGGTGATAAAGCGACCCCTCGCGCTTGTGCCCGCAGAGCAATTTTGCACCACCGGCAATGGCGTCATTGACCGCTGCTTCGGTTCGCTCGGCCACTTCCTTCGAGATCATCGGACCGACGTCGGTATCCTCGAGCGATGGATCGCCTGCCCGGAGCTTTTTCGTCGTGGCCATAAACGCGTCACGGAACCGCTCATAAAGCTCGGCCTGCACAAGAACACGCTGCGCGCCGATGCAATTCTGTCCCGCGGCCCAGAAGGCGCCGGAAACGCATCCTTTAACCGCCTTGTCGAAGTCGCAGTCGTTCATGACGATGACGGGGGCGTTGCCGCCGAGCTCCATCGCCAGTTTCTTGAGGCCAGCTTTGCGGCTGATTGCCTCTCCGGTGGCAAAGCCGCCGGTAAAAGAGACCATACGCGCATCCCGCGCAGAGACGAGAGCCGTCACGATCTCTCTATCACCGTGAACGACGGTAATGATCTCGCGTGGCAAGCCCGCTTCCACCAAGGCTTCGACAAGGTTGATCGCGGAAAATGGCGTCAGGTTCGACGGCTTCAGCAACACCGCGTTGCCGCCGGCGATCGCCGGACCCAGTTTATGGGCGACCAGGTTCAGCGGATCGTTGTAGGGGGTAATGGCGGTGATGATGCCTAGAGGCTCTCGCGTGAACCAGCCCTGGCGCTGTTCCGATCCGACATAGGCATCGAACGGCACGATTTCGCCGGCGTTGCGCTTTGCCTCTTCGGCAGACAGCTTCAAGGTGTTGACGCAGCGAAGCACTTCCTTGCGCGCCTGAACGATCGTCTTTCCGGCTTCGCGCACGATGGTTTCGGCGAAGGTGTCGCGACGGCGTTCGACGATTTGAGCCACACCTTCAAGAATGCTCGCGCGCTGGTGCCTCGGCAAGGCACGAGAAAGCTCAGATCCGCGTTTGGCGCGAGCGACGAGTTCGCCGATTTCGCTGGCGTCCGTCGGATCGATCGACCCTAAAAGAGACCCGTCATACGGACTGTAAACCGATATAGGCGACAAGCCGGAGGTGATATGCAGTTTGGCAGCGGTCATGATGCCAGCTTCCCTTCCCTGATGATGCGCCGGCATGTGCGGCGGTTATCTTTGTTGATCAATGCACAACCCCATGACCGCCGCCGTGGTCCACTCGGCACGACGGACGAATGAGAACGGAGTTTGCATGGCGGTCGAGCCTTCGACCGCCTACCGTCAGATCTTCTGACCGTCGCGAACGAGGTCATCGATGACGCAGCTCACCGCCTTTTCGGCGATCGAGACGATCTCGTCGATCTCCGCCTTCGTGGTAACGAGCGGCGGGGCAAAGCCGAGGATGTCGCCATGCGGCATAGCTCGGGCGATCAGGCCGCGGTCTCGGGCGGCCTTGGATACGCGAGCACCGACCTTCAGCGATGGATCGAAACGGGTCTTGTTCTCACGGTTGCCAACGAATTCGATCGCGCCCATCAGGCCGACGCCACGCACTTCACCGACGATCGGCAGCTGTGCGAACTTTTCCTTGAGCTGGGCCTGGAAATAGGCGCCGACTTCGCGGGCGTTGCCGGGCAGGTTTTCCTTCTCGACGATGTCCAGTACCGCATTTGCGGCGGCCGCGCCAATCGGGTGGCCGGAATAGGTGTATCCGTGCGAGAAGGCGCCGACCTTATCGGCCCCTTCTTCTATGACCTTGTAGACCTTCTCACCGACGATTGAGGCAGAGAGCGGGAAGTAGGCCGAGGTCAGGCCCTTGGCGACCGTGATCAGGTCGGGTTCAATGCCGTAGTGCTGCGAGCCGAACATCGAGCCGGTGCGGCCGAAGCCGGTTATCACTTCGTCTGCGATCAAAAGGACGTCGTACTTCTTGAGCACCGCCTGGATCGCTTCCCAATAGCCTTCCGGGGGCGGCGTGATGCCACCGGTACCAAGCACCGGTTCAGCAATGAAGGCGCCGACATTGTCGGGACCGAGCGTCTCGATCATCTCGTCGAGCTCAGCAGCACGACGGGCCGAGAATTCGCGTTCGGTCTCCCCTGGGTTGGCGCCCCAATAGTGGTGCGGAACACCGGTATGGTCGATCTGCGGCAGCGGCAGATCCATATAGTCGTGATAGAAGCTCATCCCAGTCATGGATCCAGAGACAACACTGCAACCGTGATAGCCGCGTTCGCGCGAGATGATCTTCTTCTTCTTCGGCTTGCCGCGCAGGTTGTTGTAGTACCAGACGAGCTTGGCCTGGGTCTCGTTGGCGTCCGAGCCGGACATACCGTAGAACACCTTGCTCATGTTGCCCGGAGCCATCTTCACGAGACGATCGGAGAGGACCGCAAGCTCATCGGTCGTGTGCGCAGCGTAGGAATGGTAATAGGCCAGACGATGCGCCTGGCGCGAAATCGCCTCGGCGATTTCGGTACGGCCATAGCCGACATTGACGCAATAGAGGCCGGCAAAACCGTCGATCAATTGGGTGCCATGGACATCCTGGATGCGGATCCCCTTGCCGGTCTCGACGATCGTCGGCTCGCCAAGCTTGCCGGCGGCGAAATCCTTGAGCTGCGTGAAAGGGTGCAGGACAGAGTTGCGATCTTTCTCTGCTATGTCTTTGATATTTATGGTCATGTTAACCCCTTCCTCCGCCGCTTCTCGGCGGCGAATTTTCCATCTGTGAACTGGTGAGATTGAGCGCGAGCTGCAAAACCTCGAGTTTAGGTCAGCTTTCGCTTGGCCGACCCGCTCAGACGATACTGCCTGCAAGTGCGAGCTAAATCGCACCCTTTCGCTTTCGGATGACGCAGGGTTTCTGCAATCTTTTCCGCTTTATGCAGTAATTCGTTATCTGTAGGGGCTTTGCCGATTTCCTCGTACAGCCCGACTAATCTGGGTGGAAGCGACCGCGTACTGCCGGAACATGAGTAGAGCGAAGCCGGGTCCCTGCCGGCCTGCCTCAGGTAAAATCGGACTCCAATCTCGGGCACCGCGGCCCACCTTTGTCAAAACGATCACGGTCTCGAGACAGCGTTGCTGCTAGCACGTCGCGCTCGTCAGGCGCCGCATGTCGGGCCCCCTCGACTCGGTCGGCGAAGAGTTTCCTGATCATCGCCGTTTTTCGAGAAATGGGATTGCGAATAATTGGGTGGGCTAGTCACTCGATGACGAGCAATTTCCGGGGAACGTTGGACAAAAATTCGACTTGGGCATCGGTAATCAGGATGCTTTCCGTGATTTCGATGCCCCAGTCGCCGTACCAAAGGCCGGACATGAAATGGAACGTCATACCCGGGCGTAGCTCCGTCTTGTCCCCCTCCCGGAAGCTCGCCGAGTTCTCGCCCCATGCCGGCGGGTACCCCATCCCGATCGGATAGCCCGAGCGACTCGTTTTCTCAAAACCGCATCGCGCCAAAGTTCCGGAATAAGCCTTCGCAATGTCCTCGCAGCAATTCCCCGCCACTGCTTTTTCGAGCCCCGCCTGCATGCCGTCGAGAACTGCTTTTTCAGCGTCCAGTATCTGCTGGGTAGGTCGCCCGAGGTAGTAGGTCCGCGACAGGGGGCAGTGATAGCGTTTGTGAACGCCGGCAAGCTCGAAGAAAATGCTTTCGTCGGCCCGTATCGGGCGGTCAGTCCAGGTCAGGTGCGGGGCGGACGCATCTGCACCTGCACCAAGGTTCGGGACGCAGGCGGGATAATCACCCCAGTAGGCGTCGACGCCTCGGGTGCCGACATAAGTGAGTTCAGCGATCACGTCGGATTGCTTCACGCCCGGTCGCAGTACTTCACCGACACGCTGATACATCGCTTCGACGATCTTGCCTGCGCCGCGCATGTACTCGATTTCTCGCGGCGACTTGATCAGGCGCTGCCAGTTGATCAGCCTGTCTGCAATCTTGAATTTAGCATTGGGGAGCGACGCGGAGAGCGCTTCAAACGATCGAGCCGACAGGCAGCTACTATCCTTTTCGACGCCGATCGTCGCCGAGCCATGGCCCTCGTCTACAATGATCTGTCCCAGGACCGACATTGCATGCAGAGTGTCGGACTGAACGTATTCGTCGCCGTACCATTTGATGCGATCTACGCCGATATAAGCCGTTCTGCGGCAACCGTTGGCGTCCATGCGCCGGCCGAACCAAAGCGGATCTCTATCCTTAGACACCACGACGCATTGGGGAACGTAATAGGAGCAGCCATCGTAGCCCGTCAGCCAGCCCATGTTGGCTGGATCGGTTACGACAAGTAAGTCGATGCCCGCCTTCTCCATGGCCCCACGCGCCTTTTCGAGGCGCGTTTTGTATTCGGGCAATTCGAACCGTAACATTTCGTCGTTCATCTCAGATCCTCCCCGGAACGTCGAAATACATGTCACACGCGGCCGGCAACTGCGGCGAGCGTCAGCCTGCATAGGTCCGTGATGTCGTAGATGGGCAGCCCTGTCTTTGATCGAAGAGCATTTGCAACGATAGGAAAGCCTGTGCACTCGAAGAGTATTATTGCGATATCAGGATGGTCTGCGCGAAGTTGCGCAATGCGCTCACCAACCTCCCGCTCAATCTGCTCAACGTCCGTGCGCACGAACGGTCGAGCCAAAGCGTTGCGCACGTAAACTCCACCTTCGATTCCTCCCACGACCACGCGCTTGCGATCTGCAGGATTTTCGATACCCAATACGTCTTCACTGCAATGTCGGGCGTCGGCAGTCAAAACGGCAAGTTTTTTCTGAGGTGCCAGTTGCCGCAGCAGAACCGGAATGAGGAGCAGGCTGGAAGTCACGACCGGCACGTTGACTGCCGCTGCGATCGCTTGCTGGTGTCGGATGAAAAAACCGCAGTCAGCGGTAATCACGCCGGCACCTCGGGCGACGAGCCGCTTGGCGGCACCTACACAGGCACTTTCGAGTGCGGCATAGCCGCGAATGATCATCTCCGCAAGAGCGCCTTCCACCATGTCTGTAATCACAGGCCGGTTGAAAGTCGCCGGGTGCAAGAGCGATCCTTCGCGCGGAGGGAAAGTTGGGCTGTCGGGCGACAGGCCTTCATCGAGCTCAAGAATTCCGAGAGTGAGGCTGCTTTGCGAAGACATGAAATAAGCTCCTTGGTTTAAACGGCATTCGCCGCTCTAAGATAAACCCAAATTGAATTCTGACCTTGATGAAGAGAACGCGGGCTGCGCCTTGCATTCTCGTTACAAAGCCTCTTCCGGTGGGCGCCCTCGTGTGATGTCCAACCCCTGTCGCTCGTGATCACTCGATCCTGGTTCCGGCTTTCGCGGCAAGTGCCCTCGCAAAGGCGAGATTGGCAATGGCGGTGTCCTGGATCCCTGCTCCGGTCAGATCGGCAATGGTGATCTGGTTATCGTTGGTCCGTCCGGCGATCGTACCGGCAGCAATTTGGCCGAGTTCTGGAAAAGAGTGGTCTTCACCGACCGCGCCAACCGCTATTGCATGGTGCAACTCACCCAGCAGACGCGTTTGAGAAAGGCTGTCCGCGACGTAGAGGTCGGCGCGGGCAATGGCCTGGGGCTCAATTTCGTTCTTATATTCAGCATCCGAACCCATGGCCGTGACGTGCTGTCCCGGTTCGAGCCAATGGGCTTCAAGAATGGGGTGATCGGCCGGCGTTGTGATGATGATCACGTGTGCGCCGGCGACGGCTTCTTCCCGGCTGTGACAGACCGGCACCCTGATACCCAACAGGGACAATTGTCCCGCCGTCTTCTCGGCCCTGGAGTTGTCGCGCGCCCAAACGCGGGCCTCGCGAACCGACCGAACCAACGTGAGCGCCTGCAGTTGCAGACGCGCCTGCATCCCCGCACCAAATACGGCAGCCACCGTCGCCTCTTTGCGCGCGAGATGCCTTGCAGCTACCGCGCCGGCTGCGGCGGTGCGAATATCCGTGAGATAGCCATTGTCGAGCAACAACGCCTGAACCAATCCCGTTTTGCTGGAGAGCAGAATCGGCGGCATGACGACCTTTTTTGTTGCTAGCGTTTGAAATGCCTCGTCCACGCAACCGATGGCTTCCAAATCCAACGACACCAGCTTTCTTAGCTGCCGTTCGGTCAGAATAGTCGTCGATCTCATGACGCCAACCCGTCATTCTCATTGCTGACGATGCGGTGATGCAAATTCATATCGATATTGCGGCCGGACAGTGCCGTCACAACAGGTCCATGCAGACCGTCGATTTTATTTGCCAGCAGGGCTGCGATCCCGATCGCCCCGGCGCCCTCCGCCACCTCGCGCTCCTGCGCGTAGGCATGTCGAATGCCAGCCGCTATCTCGGGTTCGCTCAACAATACAACGTCGTCTAATAGTTCGCGGCACATAAAAAATGTCCATTTGTTGGAGAGCCAGATGCCCCCGCCGAGCGAGTCCACGAGACTTTCGATTTCTTCAACCTGGACAGGACGTCCCGCATCAAGGCTGGCTTTCATCGCGCCGCCGCGATCCGTTGTAAGGCCAATGACGCGAGCTTGAGGTCGGAGGCTTTTGACTGCTGCCGCAACTCCCGAGGCTGATCCTCCACCAGACAGTTGGATAAGCACAGTTGCCACTTCTGGCAGCGCCTCGACAATCCAGTCCGGGCGTTCCCTGGCCGGCGATGATTGCGGGATGAAAACGGTGGGACCTGGCATCTTCCCTCGCCGACCAATCTCTCGGCGTCTTCCTGAGCATCGTCTTGCGATTTTCCTACAATGCGGACCTCGGGACCCAGCTGCCGGATTTCGGAGATCTTGTTGTCGGGTGCAAGGTTGGACATGCAGATTGTTGCCTTAACCCCGCAAGCTTTCGCCGCGAAGGAAAGAGCGCGTCCGTGGTTGCCGGTCGAGGCGGCGACAACGCCCCGCGCCCGCTCTTCCTGAGATAGCTGGAGAACCGCATTAAAGGCGCCGCGCAGCTTGAAACTGCCCGTGGTCAGATGGTGCTCCAGTTTCAGATAAACGGAAACGCCGGAGATACTCGACAACGAAGGCGAGTGGGTGAGCGGGGTGGTCAGTATATGGTTTTTGATGCGCTTTCGGGCATCTTCAATATCGTTGAGATCGATCATTCCGGTCACCCCTTACGCGAGATCAATCATCACGCGCTTTGGAATAGCTCCCAGCAGTAGCGGATGGCCAGTTCCGTTGTCGGGATCAGCGTATTGTCAGAGACACCGAAGGTCGGCGTGTGGACGCCGGACTCGTTTCCGGGCTCCTTGCTGCCGAACCAGAAATAGATGGATGGGAGGCGGCTCGAGTAAAAACCGAAGTCGTCGCTGCCGGAGCTCGCCGAGCCCTCGACATATCGGTCCTCACCGTCCGTCTGCACGACGATCTGCTTAAACAGCGCGACCATTTCGCTGTCGTTGACGACAGGAGGCTCGCCTGCGTGCGAGGTGAACTCCGCCCGCCCCCGGTGCATCGCAGCGACACCTTCGGCGATTTCGCCAACGCGCTGGACCAACAGCTTCCTTCGCTCGGGGCTGCTTGTGCGGATCGTGCCTGTCATCGTAACCGAGGGGCAGATGATGTTCGTCGCTTCACCACCACGAATGGTCCCGATCGTGACGATAGCGCCATCGTCGACCGGCATTTCCCGAGACACGACCTTCTGCACTTCATTGATGAAGGCTCCGGCGATCGCAATTGCATCGACGCCCAGATGCGGTTTGGCGCCGTGTGCCATGGTTCCGGTAAATTCAAGCGAGAATTGATCTGCCGATTTCGTCACAGCGCCTGCACGGGCGCCGTATGAGCCCGCAGCAATGTCGGTGCGGACATGAAATCCGACTGCGGCATCAAACCCGTCGAGAAGCCTCTCGTCGACGACGGTCCTACCGCCGAGCGGCTCTGCCTCTTCGGCCGGCTGAAAGAAGACCCTCAGTCTTCCGGAGAAATTTTCACGCATGCGATGGAAAGCAAGGGCCATTCCTAGAGCAATTGAGCCGTGCATGTCGTGGCCGCACGCGTGCATCACGCCTGGAACTTGCGACCGGTAAGGCAGGTCGTCACGGGCTTCCTGAATGGGAAGGGCATCAATGTCCCCACGCAGCGCGATCGATCGATTTGCGCCGGGTGCCAGACCTTGGATATCGAGATAGACACCGGTCTTGTGGAAAGTCGTCACCTCGGTCAAGCCGAAGCCGGCCAAAGTCTCGATAATCCGCTTCTGGGTTTTCCACTCGTTGTTGGAAAGCTCGGGCTCGCGATGCATGGCGTGTCTCATCTCGACAACGGCATTGCGTTCGACTTCGGAGAGCAAGTTGTTGGTGGTTGTGTTCATTGTGATCTTACGTCTTTCATCGTTGTCTGGCGTCAATGGTAGCAGCGGCTGAGCGGCAGAACTCGTCGATTTGAACGCACATCGCGCAGGGTTCCTGCAAAACACGGAACCCGCACCGGACCTGGCTCCGTAACGAGATATGTCGCAGCGACCATTGCTACGCCTCGAGAGGGATCGCGAAGCTCGCCTTGAGGCGATCCATCACAACCATCGTCTTGAAGCCTTTGATATCCGCATTTTCATAGAAGAACCGGCGCGTGAAGTGTTCGTAGTCCTCCATGTCTTTGGCGGTAACGACGAGCATGAAGTCGGCATCCCCAGTGACGTAGAAACCCATCATCACTTCGCGGGTATTGCGGATCGCCGTTTTGAAACGGTCGACGATGTCGGCCCTTTCTCGTTCGAGGGACACCATGACGATCATGGTGATATGTCGCCCCACTGCCTTGGGTGAAACGATCGAAACGTCGCCCTCAATGACGCCCTCGTTGCGCAAGCGCCTCAAGCGTCGTTGGCATGCCGTTGGAGAGAGATGAACGACGGCCGCGAGTTCCTCCGAGGTCAGTCGGTTGTTCTTTTGAACTGCCTGGAGGAGCGCTATGTCCGCGCGATCGAGTTCCACCATTGCCTAACCCTCCACGTGGACGCCGTGTTGGGAAAGCGCGTTGACGCCTGCGGGGCATAGACCGCCCCGCAAGCTTCTGTCGTTCATTGACCTCCGGCACAGAAACTCATCCGAACTGGCCCTGCCAATTCGAAAGCGAACAAGACATGTTGGAAACAGATGAGTATGCACCGAAATCAATCTTTACTTGACGAATAGTTTGCGCGAGGTCTTCGTCAGAAGCTCATAGCCAGTGTCCGAGACCGCAAAGCTCTGTGTGATCGTGATGCCGACATTGTCGAGCCAGAGGCCCGGCATCATGTGGAAGACCATGCCCGGCTTGAGCACGGTTTCGTCGCCCTTGCGAATGCTTGCCGTGCGTTCACCCGAGGCCGGCGGAAACCCGATGCCGGTCGGATAACCGATGCGCGACTCTTTCTCGATACCGTGACGCGCGAGAGCCTTGCGGAAATCGGCGTCGACCTCCGAGCAGGTGCGGCCAGGTCGGACGGCTTCGAGACCGACATTCAAGGCTTCGACAGCAATTTCCGAGAGGTTCAGGAAAGCAGTTGACGGCTGGCCGACGACAATCGTGCGCGCCAGATTGACCTGGTAACGATGTCGGCAACCGCTCAGCTCGAGGTTGACGACGGTGGACTCCGGCAAGGGATCGTCCGTCCAGGCAGCATGTGGTGCGATGGAGCGCTCGCCAATGCAAAGATCGGGAGGGCAGCAAGGGTAGTCGCCGCCGAACTCTGGCGTCCCGGAAATCTGCTGGTGGTAGATCGCCGCCGCGATATCGCATTCACGAACGCCGGATTGCACCGTATCGATGACCCGCTTCATGGCGACGTCCGCAAGCCGACCGGCTTGCCGCATGATGGCCACTTCTGCCGGGCTCTTGACGAGCCGGATCCAGCCCACAAGGAGGTCGGCATCGACGAACTCGGCATTGGGCAAAGCGCGCGTGAGATCGGCATGGCCGCGGGCAGGATAATAGTAGCCCCCCATTTCGACGCCGATACGCGCCTTTTCGCCTCCAAGTTCCTTTACGATATCGGCCATAAAGTCGTAAGCCGACAGCGTTGCCGATTGCACATACGTGTCCGGATAGGCGCGAATGTTATCCTCGGCCAGGTAGGTGGTCATGGAGGCCGAAACACGGTCCATGAAGCGCCCTACCCAAATCGGCTCTGCGTGGTCCTGAGCAACAATGACCATCTGCGGGGTATAAAAGGAATACGCGTTATAGCCGGTAAGATAGTTTTGGTTCGGCGGTTCCGAGAGGAGCAGGACATCGATACCTCTCTTTGCCATTTCCTCCTTGACGGCTGTCAGGCGAGCTTGAAACTCGCCTGACTCGAAGTGCAATTCCTTGATCACATTGTTCTCCATTTAGGGCGTTCGACTATAGCGAGGGTTTGGTCGGAGCGTTCCGGCAACTGCCGAGGCGCGGTCTTTTCGAAAGGAGTTCAGGGAGCACCGCGCCATACCTATCGAGGCGCCAAGTACCGGTCGAGCACGTTGCGGGTCACCTGCTCGACCATAAGGTCGTTTCTCAGCAGCCCGGCAACCCATTCGCAACTCCCGGCATGGAACACCTCGCCCTTGTCGCGCTTGAAATTGACGATCATCCCATTGCCACGCTTGAGCTTTTCGATATTTTTCGCGTTTACCTCGCCGAACAGCAATTCCGCGGTCTGGCGCACCTCATGGTCGTCAAGCGGCAGGTCTTCGCTCGCCAAATCGGCGCTCCATTCCATCTGTGCCGCCATGCCGATCGCAAGAATCTCGGTTCCTTCCGGTGCTTTGCTCGTCGCTGTCGGGTATGGCAGGCCGTCACGGATTTCATAGTCGAGACCGTCCACCTCGTAGCCGAAGATGTGGCTTTCGGCACCAAGCACATCGCCGTAGAAAAGCCCGGTGTCGGCAAAGGCCCAATGCTCCGGCCGATAGATCGGGAAGCCCCTCGCCCCGCGCGGTGCGCAGCCTAGCCATCCCGCATAGATACCCTTGGTGGAATTGAGGCCGAAGGTATGCGCTTCCGGCCGGCCCACCTCTGGCGTCTCCCACAGGGTCGCCGTCCGGCTGGTGTCGCCAGACTTGTAGACCGGGTCCTCTGCGCGGGCACGCGCCTTGTAGCAAACCTGCCGCCGCCCGTCGTCCTCGAGCCTCGTCTGCCAACAGAAGTTGCCTGCGAAACGCGCCACCCGACCGCCCCGATCGACATAGGCGTCGACAGCGTCGCGCATTTCCCAGGTCCAGTATTCGTCGTGGCCGACGAAGACGACACAGGCATAGTCGGACAAAATATCGGGAGAGAAGTGGAGTTCGTGCTGGCTGACGAGATCAATCTCATATCCTGCACGCTCGGCGAAACGGAAGAAGTGGCTGTCGTAGGTCGCCCATCCGGCCGAGGCGTATTTTTTCGAGTGGCCGGTCGCATAAGCCCATTCCTTGTGAGGATGGCGCGGCACTGTCTTGGGAGGCATCATCATTTCCAGCGGTACGCGCGGCGCATTCGGCGGCAGAACAACGAAGCCGCGTCCCCACGGCCGTTGAGTGGAGACGGTGGGCGACCAGAGGTTGCCGTTTGGACCGGTGATGCCGTCATAATGGTTCGAGCCGCCCCACGTATTGTAGGCAAGCCATGTCCCGGTTGCCGCTACCTGGAGGATTCGACCGGGTTTGCGGCCGGTTTGCGGCAGCACGATCACGATGTGAAAGCAATGTATCGGTCGGCCATCTCGCCCTTCGGCCGTCAGCTTCACGCGATAGCCGCCAGACGGCCACTCAACGCCGATCTCGAACTCATAGGCTGTTTCCCATCCGCAGCCTTCGGCGGAGCACTGTTCGGGGGTATCCTGCCATCGAGATGAGATGCCGGCCTGTTCAAGAAATGTTACGCGGGAGCCGCCGTCGCGCATGACCTCGACGGCGAATGACGGCGCCGTCGAACTCACCTGCAAGCGAACCGTTTCACCCGGCCGGTAGGAGAATTTGTCGCTGTAGCACCACATCTCGCCACGTGCGCCATCCATACCCGCGAACTCGTAGAAATGCTGACGTTGCGCGAAACGCCGCTCCTCGGGCGTCAGTCCGAAATCCGGAAAGCTATTCGGTAATTTTGCCATCAACAAACGTCCTGTGTCCTTGGCCAATCCAGCGTGAAGCAGCCTCACTTGGTTGTTGCATAAACCGAGCCCTTAATGTTTCAGGATCTGGCTGAGAAACAGCTTGGTTCTGTCGTGCTGTGGGTTCGTGAAAAAGTCGTTCGGTGCAGCTTCTTCGACGATCCGACCGGCATCCATGAAGATCACGCGGTCGGCCACGGCCCGGGCAAAACCCATTTCATGGGTGACGCAGACCATCGTCATGCCGTCGCGCGCCAGGCCCGTCATCGTTTCAAGCACCTCCGACACCATTTCAGGGTCGAGCGCGGAGGTGGGTTCGTCAAACAGCATGACGGCGGGCTCCATGCACAATGACCGAGCGATCGCGACGCGTTGCTGCTGCCCGCCGGAGAGCTGTACCGGGAATTTATTCGCCTGCTCGGGAATGCGCACACGTTCAAGGAATTTTAGAGCGGTCTTCCTGGCTTCGGCTTCCGGCACACCCTTGATCCACATTGGGCCGGCCATGCAATTCATCAAGACGGTCATATGGGGGAAGAGGTTGAAATGTTGGAATACCATGCCAACATTCTTGCGAACCTCGGTCACGTTGCGCATTTTATTGTGCAACCGAATCCCGTTGACGGTGATCTCGCCCTCCTGATGCGCCTCCAGTCGGTTGAAGCAGCGGATAAGCGTCGATTTGCCGGAACCTGACGGGCCGCAGATGACGATGCGCTCGCCCTTTCGGACCATGAGGTTGATATTGGACAAGACTTGGAAGGAGCCGTACCACTTGGAGACGTTCTTCGCTTCGATGATCTTGTCGGCACTCATTGGCACCTGCTTCTGACTGGAGGATTCTTGAGGGAAAAGTCGCTGCGCGTGCAGTAGGTTGCTTGCGGTCATCGTACTTTACTCCTCGCAAAGTGGCGCTCCAGGCGCGCTTGCAGGACTTCGAGGCATGCCGACATGATCCAATAGATCAGCGACGCTGTGATCAGCATTTCCATGTGATGGAAGGTAGGCTGACCGATCGTGCGGGCGAGGAACGTTAGCTCCCACACACCGAGCACAGAGACGAGCGAGCTGTCCTTCAGCATCGAGATGAACGTGTTTCCCATCGGTGGGATGATGACGGGCAGTGCCTGCGGCAAGATGATCCTGCGCATTGTGAGGCCAAATCCGAACCCGATCGAACGGGATGCTTCCCATTGGCCACGGTCGATGCTTTGAATGCCCGCTCGGAAGATTTCCGTCATATAGGCGCCAACGCATAACGACAGTGCCAGGATGCCGGACGGAACGGCATCGAGGACGATGCCCAGCTGCGGCAGCCCGAGGTAGATCAAATAGATCTGCATAAGGAGCGGCAGGCCGCGAAAGAAGGATGTATAGAAACTGGCAATAGCGTAGGCGAATCCGTTGCTCGACAGCTTCGCAATTGCAGCGATGATCGCGAGAATCGACGCAAAAATCAGCGAAACCGTCGAGACATAAATCGTCGTCACGACGCCCTGCGTGATCAGGTAGGGCAAGTTCTCCCAGATGAACGGCATGCTCAGGCCAAACGACTTGAAGAAGGCGAGGAACAGCAGCAGCAGTTCAAACCATACGATTGCGACCTGAAAGGCTAACGAAGCAAACCCGATCAGCACGATGTTCAGGCAGAACACAACTGCGATCACAAGGGCGATGGCAAAACGGCCATAGAGTCCGCTCTGTGCTGGATCGCCAATGACCGGCCGCATGAGATCGCCGATTGCGGTGCCCGTTAGATTGAACGCGAAAAAACACGCGAGTACGAGTGCGAAGATCGACGCCACAAACCAAGGCTTATGGACGAGCACCTCGGATTCGACAGTATCCTGATAAAGCATGGGGAATCCTCCACGTTATTGCGGCCCAAGCATCCCTGGGCCGCTCACGCTTTTCCGACCTACTTCTCGAC
Source organism: Rhizobium sp. CB3090 (assembly GCF_029714285.1). Classification (NCBI taxonomy): domain Bacteria; kingdom Pseudomonadati; phylum Pseudomonadota; class Alphaproteobacteria; order Hyphomicrobiales; family Rhizobiaceae; genus Rhizobium; species Rhizobium sp. CB3090. The sequence goes on along the minus strand of NZ_CP121664.1, from coordinate 316,035 downwards.
GGTATAGTCGACGCCGTACCACTTCATCGAAAGCTTCGAGAGCGTGCCGTCAGCCTTCATCTCTTTCAAGGCTGCCGCGACCTTGTCGTGAAAGTCCTTGTCACCAGGTAGGATCGCGATGGCTGCCGGAGAGGAGAACAGAGCAGGCTCCAGGACTTTCAAGGGATAGCCAGCCTTGATCGCGTCCCGCGCAATCGTTTCGTCAGTGAGGACTCCGTCGATGCGCACACCGTCGCCGAGACGCAGATCATCGAAGGCAATATTGGTACTCGTGTAGGTCTTTATCTGGCCCGCCTTGAAGGGATATTCGACAGGCTTGGCGTTTTCCCAGGCCGGCTGGAACTTCTGATTGGCATAGGCCTCCGCGCCAGTGCCGGACGCAACGCCGATCACCTTCCCATCGAGGTCGGAAAGCTTGGTCGCCTTGCTGTCCTTGTGGACGACTGCGACGTTCGGCCCCCAGATATAGAGTGCCGGGAAATCGAATACTTCCGCCCGTGCCTTTGTCGGTATCATTTGACCCATGGCGACGTCCCAACGTCCCTGCCATTTGCCGCCTGTAATGATATCCCAGCCGGGCGTTACGAAAGTGGTTCCCGTGCCAAGGTATTTTGCAATGCCCTTGGCGACGTCGATATCGTACCCAACGAGTTCGTGCTTTTCGTCCAAGTGCGAGATCGGCCCCCAGTCGGTACCGACTGCGACCGTCAGGGTCTTGTTCGAAAGCACCCGATCTAGGACTTCGCCGGCATTGGCGGAGACGGAAAAGGCGGCCGAGGCCAGAGCCAACGACAAACTGGTTGCGATGTTTACGATTGTTTTTTTCATGCGATGTTCCCCGTTCTTTTTGGTCATGAGCACGGCTATTGGCGTCCGGATTCATCATTGGAACTTTGCAAACCGCATCTTTTAGGCGGCTCGCATTCCATTAGCACATGTACATCAAACTCCCGCGCATTGCAACAAATGTTTTATAGTATGATCCGTGATACAAACGTATCGCATCAATTTGCACGCTTTCGTAGGCTTCTTCCCTGCCGCCCAAAGGACGGAAAACAGCGGCAATGTCGCGGGCGAGCTTTCTAAAGCGGGTGCTTCGACATCTCGTCGGCAACGCCTTGGTCAATCGGGGTGTAGAAGGTCATCAAAATGTAGCCAAGCACCGAATAGAAGCCGACCGTGGCCATGATGTCGAAGACGGCTTGCTGCCCGAAAGCAGCAGAAATCGCTCTCTCGATATGCGAAGGCAGGCGTGCTTCGTCAAAGAGCGCGTCGACGGCCCCGGCAATCAATCCATCGTCTCCATCCGGGGTTCCAGCCATACCGCGTATCCGCGCATCGGAAATGCCAAGAGCGCGAGCGCGGCTTACATGATGGGCCCACTCATATGCGGAACCCATCCGATGCGCCGCGCGCAGGATCACGAGTTCGGAGCGGACCGCGCCCAGTGCGCTGTCCTTGACGATATGCTGCCGCAGCGGCGCCCATGCTCTCAGAAGGGCGGGATGATGAGCCATGGTGCGATAGACATTGAGCGCGCCGGCAAAACCAGTTTGCATATCGGCGATGTCTGCGGGCCAGTTTTCATCAGAGATGGGCGGACAGGACGGTGTCGTCATTTCGGGAAGGAACCTCAATCTGATACAGCGGCGCGGATGGAGTCGGAAAGCCGTTCGACAATCAAATCGATTTCATCGGGTTGAATAATATACGGCGGCGCCAGCAGCACGTGGTCGCCCTGCGCGCCGTCGATCGTACCTCCCATCGGGTAGCACATCAGGCCTCTGCGCATGGCTTCCTTCTTGATCCGGGAATGCATCTTGCGGGCTGGATCGAACGGCTGCTTGGTATCTTTGTCCGCCACGATCTCGACGCCGCGGAAAAGACCGCGACCACGGATGTCGCCGACAAAGGGCGACTGTCCAAGGGCCTCATCGAGCCCGGCTTGGAGACGATCCCCCATCTTGATGACGTTTGCCATCATGTCCGGACGCGTGATTATTTCAACCACCTTACTGGCTGCCGCTGCCGCGATCGGATGTCCGATATAGGTATGCCCATGCTGGAACAGACCCGATCCATCGGCGAACGCGCGGTAGATCTTCTCGGACAACAACACCGCCCCGATCGGTTGAAAGCCGCCGCCCAGGCCCTTGGCAATCGTTACAAGATCCGCGACAATCCCTTCCTGTTCCATTGCGAAGATTGTGCCGGTACGCCCCATTCCGCACATGACTTCGTCGAGGATCAGCAAGATGCCATACTTGTCGCACACCTGCCGAACCCGCTTAAAATAGTCGGCAACCGGCCCGACTGCGCCGAGCGTCGCTCCGACCACCGGCTCGGCGACGAAAGCCATGACCTGATCCTGTCCGAGCTCGACAATCTTGTCTTCCAACTCTGCCGCAAGACGCTCGGCATAGGCCTCGGGCGTTTCGCCGACTTGTAGATCACGGTAGGCATAGCAAGGCGAAACATGATGTGTTTCCGGCAAAATCGGTTTGAACTGGGCGCGGCGCCAAGCATTGCCGCCTGTTGCCAAAGCACCAATCGTATTGCCGTGATAACTCTGCCGACGTGCGATGATGTGGCGTCGTCGCGGTTGGCCGATTTCTACAAAATACTGGCGCGCCATCTTGAGAGCGGCCTCGACAGCTTCTGAACCGCCAGACACGAGGTAGACATAATCGAGACCGTCCGGCGCGAGTTCAATCAATTGCTCTGCAAGCCGCTCGGCGACATCAGTCGTGAAAAAGGACGTGTGAGCATAGCTGATGCGGCCCATCTGCAGCTTCATAGCGTCAAGAACTTCCGGATGGTTGTGCCCCAGGCAACTGACTGCTGCGCCACCCGATCCATCCAGATAGCTCCGGCCGTCGCTATCCATAACGTAGATGCCTTCCCCTGCTACTGCGGTTGGCAGAGTTGTTCCGATCGTTCGATGGAGAATTTTGGTCATTGGCGATCTCGGGTGCTTATCCGTCCGGCTCTCGGACGTTTCCAACCATTGATTTGCAGGTTTCGCCAAAATATGCAACAACTGTTTTATAAATCACGTTTTGACGCATTTGTTTTCAAACCCTTTATCCGTACTCGTGAGCGTCTTTGATGAGGGTTGGCCTGCAATTGTTTGACTTTTTCAGTCCCGAGAGGGATGGTCCGGGTGAATTATGATATCGAATGTGAGGCAAATGTTGCAAAAGGGCCCATTGCACGCTCGAATTATCGAGCGATTCGACGAAATGTCCGAGCAGCTGCAGCAGGCGGCTCGGCACATATTGGAGCACCCTCAAGAAGTAGCGCTCGTTTCAATGCGCGAACTCGCGCGCAATGCCGGTGTGCAGCCATCGACGATGACCCGGTTGGCGAAGTTTCTTGACTTCTCAGGCTATGAAGACTTCCGGGCGCATCATGCCGACGTCATTCGGGTGAGCGCTGACGGTTTTGCCGCCCGTGCTTTGCAGAGAACCGAAGGACCGATGAACGGAGAGGGCCTGGCCTATCGAATGCTCCAGGGTCTCTCGGCCCAGATTAATCGGCTGTGCGACCCCGATACGATCGCACATTTGAATAGAATGGCGGAACACCTGGCAAAGGCCCGAAGGATCTATGTGCTTGGGCTGCGCTCCTGCCATTCCGTCGCCTGGCATTTCCATTACGTCATGACGTTGCTTGGCGAAAAGACGGTTCACTTGGATGGTCCGGCTGGCACAAGCGGCGATCCGCTCATTCGCGCGACGAGCGACGACGTCCTTTTGGCTATTTCTATAAACCCCTACTCCCTTCAAACCCTTGAATTGGCAGAGGCTGCGCGCGAAAAAGGAATGCCCATTTTGGCGATTACCGATAGCGAAGTGTCCCCTTTGGTCACGATCGCCGAGCACATCGTGTTGTTCCCGACGGAGAGCCAAACATTCTTTCATACACTGACGCCGGCGTTGGCAGTGTCAGAAGTCCTGTGCGGCTTGCTGGCCAGTCATGACCGCGCAGCGGCTCTGGAAGAACTAAAGCGCGCCGACCGCCATCTTTCGGCGATGAACACCTATGCCACCTCCATTCCACGACGGAAGATCTAGGTCCGCCGACGCGCCGGCCGCCGGGACGGTAGAGTGACTCTGCAGGCATAGGGATATCGCGATCCCTCGCGACAATAGGTTCACCGGGGGTTCGGGCCAGAGCCAGCGGCCTTGCAGAGCTACACCTGTCGGGTGAAAAACCAGGCATGGAGATCGACATCGTTCGGCAGCAGTTCTTCCGAATGGCTTCCACCCAGCCAACCCACGTTTCGAAAGTCCGAGCAGGGGCGCCAAATCCCTCTCCCCATAAGAGGTTGGCCGCAACCGCATATTTGACCGGAATCAAATTGCCAGCCCCAGTTCTGTCTGGGATTGGCAAGTCGATTGCAAGCAGTGAGGTTGTTCGGGATCCGGCGCTGTTCCACAGTTCAGGTCGCGGCGACGGTCGCGGTCTGCAATTTGCTCCGCCCCCGCCAAAGGGTGAAGTAGAGAGCGACCAGCCAGACGATTGGTAGCAGTGTCAGCAACGACCCTACTGCAGCAATCGTTGGGTCGATCTGTTGCTTCAAGTTCTCCAACATCTTCAAAGGGAGTGTCGGGATCGAATAGCCGCTGACAAACGACGTAATGATGACCTCATCGAAGGACGCAAGAAACGCGAACAACGCGCCGCCGATGATGCCGGAGCGGATCAACGGCAAGGTTACTCGTAGGAAGGTCTGCACAGGCCCGGCACGCATGCTCATGGCCGCCTGCTCCAGTCTTCGGTCAAACCCTGACAGAGTCGCCAAGACGACCACAACGACATAACCAATCGCGCCGATGGTTTGGCCGAGGATAATTCCGGTGTTGGTTCCCACTAGGCCAAGTCTCGCCAATCCGAGATAGACGGCTACGCCGACTACGATGATCGGGAAGGTGATTGGCGTCAGAATTACCATGGTCAGACCCGAGCGAAGACGTGGTGCGCAGCGGCTCAACCCAAAAGCTGCCAATGTACCAACGACTGTCGACACGGCGGCGACGATCACGCCGAACTGGAAGCTGTTCCACAAAGCTCCGATCCACGATGGATCTTCAAAGAACGAGTAGTACCACCGCAGGGAAACGTCTCTTGGCGGAAACTCGATAAACTCTGCCGAACTGAAGGATATCACGATGACGATCAGACCCGGTGCCAGCAGATAGATCATAACGAGGGTAAGGAAGACTGCACCGAGGATCTTCGACCAAAACGTATCCCGTTGTGATTGGTAGAGCTTGGCCGCCCAGCGGCGGGCTCGATACGGTATGGCAAGTTCATTCAGACGACGGATCGCCGCGCCGGCAAAGGACAGCCTGCTTGGACGGTGCTTCTTGTCTGCTTGCCCTGAATGATCGTGCGCGCCGGCGAGGTTGACGCCCGCCGTCGAAAGAACCAGGACCGCCATCGCAAGCAGAATGAAAGCCGCGGCGGCTGTCTGCCCGATGTTTAAGGAGGTTGTAAGCTGTGAGTTGATGAGGGTCGACAACATCGTGTCGCCTAGACCGCCCAATGCTTGCGGTGTGATATAGAAGCCGAGGCACACGACGAACACCAGTATGCATCCACTTCGAATGCCCGGGATACTCAGCGGAAAGAAGACGCGCAAGAAGGCTGTGAGCGGCTTCGCACCCATGCTGCGCGCAGCCGACATCAACGATTTGTCTATCCCCATCATCACGCTGATGAGCGGCAAGATCATCATCGGCAGCATGATGTGCACCATGCCGACGTAGACAGCGAAACGATTGTAAATAAGCGAAAGTGGTCTCTCGATGATGCCCGCATTGAGCAACAAGGTATTGATCAATCCACTGTCGCCCAGGACGACCGTCCATGCGTAAGTGCGCACCAAAGCGCTTGTCAGCCAAGGCAGGAAGACCAGCACCATCAGGATGGGCCGTGCGCGTCCCCCATTTGCAATGAGAAATGCAGTCGGGTAGCCAATGATCAGGCATATTGCCGTGGCAACAAAGCTGATCTTGAACGTTTGAAACAGAATCAGGACGAAGGATCGCTGGGCGAAGAATCCTTCATAATTCACAAGAGAAAGCGCAGGCGCGTTCAAGCTCGTCAGGAACAGAAGGATCATCGGTATACCGAATACCGCAAACAGCAGACCGAAGGCCGGCACCGTAAGCAGAATCGGCTTTGACCGCAGTTTTTGAATCGTCGTCATTTGCCTGGCCCTCCACCTTACGCCGCGACAAAGCGGATATCGGAGCGAAGCCAGTCGAGACGAACCTCATCGCCGGGATGGAAGACCTCCTGGTCGGAGGCGACATGTTCGCGGGCGATCAGCACAGTGTTTCCGACACGTACCCGGTATTTTCTCAAGGGGCCGGCGTAGATCATGTCTTCAACGGTGCCGGACACTGCCTGCCTTTGATCCGCATCTGCGCGTCTCGCCGCCGAACGGCGGCCAACCGAAATGCGTTCGGGCCGCAACATGGATACCATGCCGGAAGAAGGCACGGCGTCGGATTCCACTTTGAATTCGGTGTTTTCGAGAATATTTGCCTCGCCCAGGAAGTTGGCAACAAAGCGCGTTTTCGGCCGATCGTAGAGAGCCTCGGGCGTATCGATCTGCTCGATTTGACCGGCTCGCATAACGACAATGCGATCCGACAAGGTCAGGGCTTCTTCCTGATCATGGGTCACGCAAATTGTCGTCTTTCCAAACTCCCGGTGCAGTTCCTTAATTTCAATCTGCATCTGTTCGCGCAGATTTCGATCCAATGCGCCAAGCGGCTCGTCGAGCAGCAGGATCGGCGGGTCGGCAATCAGCGCGCGCGCAACGGCCACGCGCTGCTGCTGACCACCACTCAATTGCGATGGCATACGGCCGCCAAATTCGCCGAGGCGAACACGTTCAAGCATTCGGCCGACCCGCGTCGCCCTGTCAGCGGCCTTGACGCCACGCATCTCCAGCGGAAACTCCAGATTGCGGTGAACCGTGAGGTGCGGGAAAAGGGCATAGCTCTGGAATACGATGCCTTGGTCGCGCCGGTAAGACGGGACTTCAGAAACTGATTTTCCGGCGATGAGTATGTCGCCTTTCGTCGGCGCCGTGAAGCCGGCAAGGAGCATCAAGGCTGTGGTTTTACCCGAACCGCTTGGGCCGAGAATGGTCAGGAACTCCCCGCGAGATACGGAAAGCGAGATGTCCTTAACCGCAGCCACGGCCCCATACATTTTCGTGACATTACAGAATTCTATCTGGGTGGCGACTGGCTGGTTCTTCAATACTTCATCCTCGGCAGGCAGATAACTTTTCAGGTTCAGGGTCATTGCGAAACTCCAGGAGGAACAGTGCGCCAGTCGGGCGCACCATTCTCAAAAGTCAGGTCGTCAGATAAGGTGGCGCTATTCACGTGGAGCATAGTCCTGCTCCCGCGATTGGATGGCGCCACCAATCGAAGTTCGATGAACGGCTTACTGGAGGATCCACTCGTTCCAGCGTTGGACCATCAGCTCTTTGTTCGACTTGCCGTCCGCGCCTGTCTCCGCATACCATTTTGCATTCAGAGCGAAGCTGGAGGCCGTGTAATCGGGATACGACGCAAGCTTTCGTCCGATTTTTTCAGGTATGGTCTTGTAGGCGTTCTTGTTCGTCGGACCTTGCCCGATCAACTCCGCGAACGCAGCCTGCCGATCGGCGCGGCCGGTGAGCTCGAGGAATTTCTGGGCATTCTCGGTGTTTGGGCTGCCCTTGGGAATGCACCAGAAGTCCGTCGTCAGCTTCGCCTGATTGCGGTTGATCTCGATGGGCGCACCCTCGTCGATCAGAGAAAGTGCGCGACCGTCGTAGGACTGCACAACGTCAGCGACGTTATCGCGCATGATCTGCAGAATTTCAGAACCGCTGGTCCACCATTTACGGATATGCGGCTTGATCTTGTCGAGGCTGGCAAAGACGCGGTCGACATCCAGCGGATATAGCTTGTCCATAGGCACGCCGTCCGCCAGCAACGCTTCCTCCCATGGGCCATTTCCATATTCGCCGGTGAAGAGAGAGCGCACGCCCGGGAATTTTTCCACGTCCCAGAACTCCGCCCAAGTGGTAGGTCGCGGCTTATCGGCTGGGAACTTCTTGGTGTTGTATACCATGTTTGTGGAATACACGTAGGAAGCAAATCCATTTGTGTGTTTCGCGAATTCAGAAATTGCTTCCAGTTCATCCTTCTTCCACAAGGAATAGTCGACCGGCTCCAGATATCCTTTGGCAGTCAGCGGGTCGACGTTGGTCTGACCGAGGTTCACGACGTCAGCCGAAACGTTTTTCGTGTCGACCATCATCGCGATCTGCGTGGATGAGAAGTCCGCCGTAACCGGGGTAACCTTAACCCCTGTCTCCGCCACGAAAGGCTCGACATACGCCTTCATGACTGCGTTTCCCCAGTTGCCGCCGCTCATGTTGACCTTCAACTCACCAGCGGAAGCCGCCCCGGCGCGACCCGAAACGGAAGACATCGCACCGATCGCGATCACGGAGGATGTGACCTGCATGAAGTGCCTGCGATTTATCAAAAAACTCATTTTCGTTCCCTCTGTTATTCCCTTGCTCGTCAAGGGGATTCGGTTGTTCGGTTCATGGTGATGCACTCGCCGGGATCAAACCTCCATTGCCGAAGCCTGTGTCTGACCCCTCGGAGATTGTGTTCGATGCGGCTGACTTTATTCCTCCCTTGCACCAACCAGGCGGCGAGAACCGACTGACCAGTCCCAGGCAGCGGCATGCCCACAAGGACCCTACCGGCTGGCCGCAATGCCTAGCGCAATACGAATTTTATTGCAACAAATGTTTTATACTGAGAGATATGATCCAAGCGTATTATGCCCGATGTGCTCTCCTAAACGATTTAATCGTTCCTTCCAAAGACCGGTTCTTAAGTGCGCCGCACTTGAGCCGCATGCGTGATGGACTTTGATGCCACGGTTTTTACCCGGCTTTTCTCGGGCGCTTGCTCACGTCATGAGTTGCAAAGGAAAGCCTGTGTTGAGCTGTAATCGCTGGTGCGCCGCAGGGCGATATTTGCTCCAAATGATTCATTGACAGCCGGGTGACTCATATGTTTCATCGTCGTAGATGGCGCTTCCTGCGTGAGAAATTTCTAATCAGGATTGGCGTCTGAACAGATCCCAGCGCAATACCGCGCCGAGGAAGGCTTAAATCAATGAAACGAGGTTTTGGATGGCATTTTTGAGCACTGAAGTCCGTCAATATCGTCACCAGATGTTATTGGACTTGATGGATCGCGAACGTCTGGATGCGTTCGCATTCGTTACTACGGAATTCTTCCAGTTTACGACGAATTTTCAAACGGACATCAGCCCATGGGAGCGGCCCATTGTGTGTGTCATCCCGAGGAACGGCGAGCCTTTCGTGATCCTTAACGAGCTATCGACCAACAATTGGCGATATGCAGACGAAGGCGGGCGCCTTTGGGTATCCGATGCAAGTTTCTATGCGGAGCATCCGCGTCTTAACAACCGGATGTACCTCGTGCGCGAATGGCCGGAAATGCTCGCTGAGAAGCTGCGCGCTGCCGGCTTAGGAAAAGCTCGTATTGGTACTGATGCAGGTGGTGGCCCGCTGCAGAAGGCAATTGCGCTGCTTCCCGAAGTCCTCCTCCTGACGAAGACACAAGAACTTCGCGCGCGTCGATTGGTCAAGCACCCGGAAGAAATCGCGCTCATGCGAGAAATAGCGGGCTTGACCGATTGGTTGCAGGAACGCTACCGGGAGAATATTCGCCCCGGACGACTTCTGATGGAATTGGATATGATGATGGGCGTCGAGTTTGCTCAGGAGGCAGCACGACGATTTCCAGCGCAGGACGTTCAATTGGTCGACCTCTGGTCAATTTCTGGCCCACCGTCGGCGGCTCCGCATGGAGATGGAAAACGATCGGGAGCGACACTCGAAAAAGGCCACGTGATGATCAATCTGATCATCCCCCGGATCAACGGAGTGGTCGTGGAGAATGAACGTACTTGGTTCTGCGGAAAGCCGGATTCCCAGCAGGAGCGCTTCTTCGAAGTTGCCCTCGCTGCCAATGAAGCTGGGATTGAAGCGGCCGTGGCCGGGAGGCCCGTATCCGGGATCGACTCGGCAGCACAAGCCGTGATCGAGAAAGCCGGTTTTGGCGACTACATCATGCACCGCACCGGACACGGGATGGGCTTGATGTGTCACGAATATCCTGAAGACATGTCGTTTAACCACCGCCCCTTGCTCGAGAACGAGGTCTATTCTGTCGAGCCTGGTTTGTATGTTTACGGACTTGGCGGCTTCCGGCAGGACGATACGGTGGTTATCGGAGCGACACCCGAAGTGTTAACACGATCCCCCAAGGATCTAAAAAGCCAAACCGTTTTGTAACATCGATTTTTCATGGGTAGGTGAACGGTAACACAACCAGGAGAAACAAACTGCCGAAGGCTCATTTGGACGGAAATGGGCCGTCAAGGCTTCCGGGCTTTTGAAGTACCACCTGATCGGTGACGCGACCATTAAGAATGTTTGCGTCGCCGTTTTCGCTGGATCGCTCAGCACCGGACGCTTGAGGTAGTCGTTAATCGCCGATCCGCTCATATCCGATCCGCTGAAGATGCAAAAAACCTCCAGCGTCTAGCGCGGCATCCGGAACCAACGATCAATGACGCCGTGCTTCGGAAACGATGACCTACGCCCGAACAAGCTGCTGGATGGACCGCAAGGCGAGAGCGCTGACGCGCCAACCGCGGCGAGGCAATTGCGAACGAGCGCATGCTACCAGCCAATTTTCTGCGTTATAGCCTCCCGGATGGCATTCCAGGGCGTGGTGGAATCATTATCGGGGGCTACCGGCGGAAATGCACCCCATTGAACAATTACCATTTTTCTTGTCGGGTCGATGTGAAGCTTTTGTCCGTAGAGGCCGCCGTGACCAAACGGCAGGATTGCGTGCGGGGAACTGTAATCCGATGAACGCCCCGTCTTCCATCCATATCCATAGTAGAGGTCATCATCCAATGCGAACGCAGGAGCAGTCGCCTCGTTGAACCAGCCGTCGGGCACTATCCGGGGCGCTTCGTCCAGAATAAATTGACCGAGCCGCCCGAAATCGCGCAACGTTGCGCTTGTCCCTCCAAGTTCCTGCCCATCGGGCGCATCGAGGAGCCAGAAGCCGTCTCTTTCCATCCCGGCCGGTTTCCAGATCTTCTCAGACAGGTAATCACTCGTCGTCTTATGTGTTACTCGGGATAGTATTTTCGCCAGCAAAAAGTAGTCACCGGTATTGTAATTACCTCTGACACCGGGCGCCGCGATCCGGACTATGGACTTCATGAGGTCCATCATCGCGTTGCTCCGCCCACTATTGAATGGTGCAAAATATCGGGAAATCTCGGAATCCCCGCTCACGGTGTAGGTCGATTCGTCCCACTTAACACCAGAGCTCATCTGTAAGAGATGCTGGAGAGTGTTCTCCTTGTAGACAGTGTCCCTCAACTCCGGGAGATACTTCGTCACTGGATCCTGGACGGTCAGAATGAGCCCGTCCTTTATTGCGGCACCGATGAGCGTGGAGGTCACCGACTTGGCGATGGACATTGAGGTCCATCGGGTTTCCTCGGTGTTCCCCAGGCCGTATCTTTCATATGCAACGCTTCCGTCCTTGAGAACCAACATCCTCGCGATCGGATACTCGGCAAAATAGCTGTCGAGATCATGGTCCTTGCGCTTGACGGTAAAGCGGACTTCGCCGAGCGACTTCGCGCTCCGTTCAAGCGGCTTCGACTTGCCAGAGTCGGCTTGAATACTTCGGGTACCGATCCCCTTCAGTTTATCGATGTTCCGAAGGGTCGCTGCCTCGTTTTCCGGCGAGGGATCAAACAGATTTGCCGCGACAACCTCACCGTTGGCTAGGATCTGCTCCCCCGCGGTGGATTTATGTGAGGCTGAGAGGGTGTCATTTTGCGGAGTGCTCGTCGAGCTACAACCTTGGTTCATTTTGTAGGCTCCAATTTTTTTGCGGCGGGCGTGCTGGATTGCCGCACGACAATAACGGCAAGAACCTTTGTCACCGTTTGTCGCCGGCGCCTGTTTTAGCAGCCTCAGTTGATGCCGGATGGACCATTCTGGCACGCGCGAAACGAGTCCCGAATGGTCACCGTCAGTGACAGAGTTCCGCAGAAAACTCCACGCCCTGCTTGGCGATATCAAGTAACGACGTCTTTTCGGAGATTTTAACGAAGAACCCACTCGTTCCAGCGGTTGATCAAACGCTGAATGTTTGTCATGCCGTCCGACCCCGTCTCTGCGTACCACTGCGCATTGAAGGGAAAGCTGGTCGCTTTATAGTCGGGGTGTGTCGCGAGATTTCGCGCCGCTTGCTCCGGAATCATTTTATAGGCGTTGCTGTTGCTGGGCGATTGAGCGACTAGTTGCGCGAAAGCCACCTGCCGCTCGGGGCGAACAGTCGACGCGATGAACTTCTGAGCTGCTTCCTGATTGGGGCTGCCCTTTACGATCGTCCAGTAGTCCCAGCCGAGCATTGCCTGGTTTCGATTGATCTCGAACGGCGCGCCACTATCAATCAGGGAGATCGCTCGCGCATCAGGGGCTTGCACTATCTCCGCCACGTCATCGCGCATGATCTGAAGTATCTCTGCTCCGTTCGTCCACCACTTGCGGATGTGAGGTTTGATCTTGTCCAGACTGGCGAAAATTCGATCGATGTCCATCGGGTAAAGGGCGTCCATGGCCACGCCATCGGCGAGCAAAGCTTGCTCCCAAGGACCTACAGTTCCATAAGTGCCGCTTCTGAGCGAACGGCTCCCGGGGAAAGTCTTTACATCCCAGTATTCCGCCCAATTGGTAGGCCGCGGCTTGCCGGATGGGAACTTGTTGGTGTTGTAGACCATCGGTTGCGAAGAAACATAGCTGCCGAAGCCGAACGGATTTTTGCAAAAGTCTAAGACCGCGCTCAATTCCTTTTGATCGAAGTTTGAGTAGTCAATCTTCTCTAAATAACCGCCCGCGGCGAGACTCAGGGTTCCGGGCGCACTGACGTTGTGGACGTCAACCGCCACATTGTTGGTTTTCACCATAAGTGAAATCTGCGCACCAGGAATATCTTGCATGATCGGCGTGACCTTGACGCCAGTTTCCTCCTCAAACGGCTTCACATAGGCCTTGATTATGGCTTCGGCCCAACTCCCGCCGCTCATGGTGATGCGCAGTTCGCCTGCAGACTTCGCCTGCGCACCGCCGGAGGCCGAGGACAGTGCCCCAACCACGATCGCGGACGAGGTGGCCTGAATAAAGCGCCTGCGATTGATCAGAAAACTCATTCCATTCCCCTCCGTTGATGCCCTTGCTCATTGGCACAAGGCGACTCCCCTGATGCAGCCTATGGCTGATGCAATGCAGGTTTCCGCCTGTTTTTGAGCGGGGATGCAGGAAACCGGATATTTCTCGGCGGGGCCTACTTACGGCATTGCAGCGAAACGAAAAGGGCGCGACGCCTTTGCTCTGGCCGGCCATACCTTGCGCCTGCGAGGTTAAGTCCAATTGAAACATGCTCGAGATTAGGGGCCGAGCCATTCGACGATCGCTTAAAAGCCCAGTCATCGTTCCGCAACAATGACGCCTGATTCATTCCTTAAGAAAGGCGGGTGCAAGGCACTGGCTGTAGAGACCAGCAAGGTCACACATTTCGACTGTATAATGTTCAGCTGCATCCAATAGATTGATCCAGCCGATAACCTCGTTGCGCCAAATGACGGCCGTGTTCAACACACTTTGGAGGCCCATTTCAATCAAAGTCTTATGATCGAGGAAGTAGCGCTCCATGTCCGCGCTGTCTCTGCCCAGAAAGTGTCGACCCGTGCCGACACGCTTACTCCACTCGTCATCTGCGAGGGGCTTCGTTCCGCCGACGGGACTGTAATTGAGGTCGGTCGAGTATATGCGACGCAAAACGCCAGCGGCTCGATCAACCTTGAGAAGGGTAAAAAGCTTATGGCCAAATTCGTCCTGGAAAGCCTTCTCTGCCAATGCCATTAGGGCTTCGGAATCCGACAAGCGGCTTGCCTGCTCGTGGAATGCGACGAGCCGTTTATATTGATCGTCTCTCACATGGTAGCTCATATCGTTCCTTGCATTTTCATATGATCCGCCCCGGCGGCCGGGTTGATTTGTCAAGTTTTCGCCCGTCGGCCTCGATGAGAACGCCCAATGATAGGAGCGCGGTTTGATCGTCGCGTCCTCCATCGCCGATAGTTTTAGCGACCAGCCAACAGAGCAGAGCCGATACAATCAATGCCGAGGTGTTGGCTGTAGCAGCGAAGCCAGTAAGAGATGCCCAGCCTTTTCTTACTCCCCATAATCGCCGATCGCCGAACGAAGCCAGAGTTCCGCTCGGCGATCATAGGGCCGCATTAGACGACACGCATCGTTCCGCTTAGTGCATCTCGCTCGTCACGAGCAGCATGAATCCGCCACTCGATGCGGTCTGGGAAAAGCTCGAAAATGCTCGTTGCGAGCGTCCGCGAGTCTTTCCAATCTTTGAAAATTGGAGTGGTCTCATCGAACAGCACGGCTTCTGCTCCACCCGCCAACGCTCCTTCGGCAATCATACGGTCCGCCGCTGCTTGCCGGTCGCGGGAGGAAGCACCGATGGTCTGCTTCAGTTCACTGAACTCGCTGGATAGCAAATGGTTGGCATGCGCTCGTGGCACAGCAACCTCTACAACGACGCAGCCGGAGGCCGGCGCTTCGACAGAGAGTACCTTGCGGGCCTTGGCATCGCCGAGCGTGTGATGGAATCCGCAGGAGCGGTCGCCGCGCTTCAAAATACCGACGGCTTCCTCCAGGCTTTTTGCATCAAGAATGGCGCGGCAAAGAATTTGCCGGGGCACGCCAGGTTTTTGGTCGTTCGGGGTGATCTCGTTGATCGTCTGGACGAGGCCGGTCTCGTTCAGTCCGAAGGTGCCGCCCGGGAGCATGCCCGCGGTCATAAAGCTGCTCCACGCCGGCCCCTCATTGGGCACAATCTCCACCCAGAAATTGGCACCGAGAGATTCGGGTTCCCCATCTTCGTTGTGGGCGATAACCGCCGGCCCATTGCCTTCCGCTGGTATTAGAACAGTCGTGCAGCCCATTCCGGCAATAGCTTTTGCCGCAGAGGTTGCTTCTGGAATTTGCAGGTCGGTCTGGCAATTCAATAGGAAGATGGTCTCGAAATCCTTGCCGGCGCCTTCTGCAATCCCCTCGATTTCGCGCATGTAGCGTGGATATGCCGCGCGGGCTGCAGCTTCCAAATTCTTCAAATATTCCGATCCGCGCCAGCGAACATCTAGAGCGCGAAATTGCTCCGTGCCAAGCCGATACTCAAGGAAGCTTGTGGCATTGGCCTTTCCGAGCGCACAACCGATTGAGAAGGCGTCGCCCTTTGCACGCACGCGAGTAATGAGATTCTTCGTCATTGGTTCCTCTAATTTTTGGTCACTGTCAGAGTAGACTGCACACCGCTCGCGCCCGGAACTTGTGGGCTCCACTTTTGCTGCCACGCCGCTGCTCTATGCCGCATATATGCATCATGTGATACATATGAAGCATATATGAGTCAATTGTTTCAATTTCAGATCCAGACGACGTATATGGCCGGACGCGCGGTCCGCTTGCTCGCCACCTAATTTGATGAGATGATGGCCGCTACCTCGGAAAGAGAGTTTGTTGCAACTTCTTAGTCACTGCCGGCCCTCAGACACGATGTCTGCACGATCGCCGAATAACACCTCCGCGGCCCGCCGCAATTTCCCCCCAGCCATACGCACAAATCGTTGACCAGCGCGTTTCGCCGCGCGAATCCTCCTGCACCCACGCATTTGCTAGCAAAGCAGTCACAAAGGAACTTTGGCTGATAGGAAGACATTGGTTTGTAACCGCACACGATTTCGCGTGCAATTTCGCGCTGCTGTTCCGCGGCTATACCGGGTTCGGCTGGC